>NZ_CFDJES010000131.1:0-6189 GCF_983723665.1 Cobetia sp.
CGAAGTCCCGCGTATCCACCGTGATCAGGAAAGCCTCAACAGTCGGTTGCTCAAGGCCGCACGAGGCAGTGGGATCCGCCTGCTCGGGCCGGAATGCATGGGCATCTGCGTGCCCAACCGTCACCTGAACGCCTCCTTCAGCGGGCAGCCAGTGGCCAAGGGCAAGGTCGCCTATCTCGGTCAGTCGGGGATGCTGGGCAATGCGATGATCGACTGGGCGGCAGGGCGCGGCATCGGCTTCTCGCATCTGGTGACCCTGGGCGACAGCGTCGATGTGATGCTGCCCGATCTGATCGACTATCTGAACCAGTACGGGCCGTCGCAGGCCTTGCTGTTGCACCTGGAGCGCATTCACGACCCGATGCACTTCATGACCGCGCTGCGCGAGGCGTCCCGCAATCGGCTGGTGCTGGCGATCAAGAGCGGCCGTACCCCGGAAGCCGACCTGTTCGGCACACATGTCACACGTGGGGTGCCCAATCGCGACCGGATCGTCGATGTTGCCCTCGCGCGTGCCGGGGTGGTGCGCGTCAATGACAGCGAAGACATGTTCGATGCGCTGGAGACGCTGAATCGCATGAAGCCGTTGCGCGGTGATCGACTGGCGATCGTCTCCAATGGGTTGGGCCCGGCCTTGCTGGCCATCGACAAGCTGATGGCGGGCGGCGGCAAGCTGGCCGAGCTGAGCGAGGAGAGCCGCCAGGCGCTGCTCAAGGCCGAGCTGGATGTCAGCCTGCCGGGGCGCAATCCGGTGGATCTGGGCGGCAATGCCACGCCGGAAGATTTCCTGGCCGCGGTCAACATCGTGGCCAATGACCGTGGCGTGGACGCCGTGCTGGTCGTGCATGCGCCGACACGCCTTGCTCCCTCACGGGCAACGGCCGAGGCGCTGGTGGCGCATCGCAAGCAATTCCGACGCAACCTGCTGACCAGCTGGATGGGGCTCGAGCAGGCACTTTCGGCCCGCCATGAGTGCCATCTGGCCGGCATTCCGACCTATCTGTCGCCGGAGAAGGGCGTCAAGGCCTTCCTGCAGATGGTCGATTACCACCGTGTGCAGACACTGTTGCAGCAGACGCCGCCGAGCCTGGCCTTCTCGACCAGTGCCGAGATCCGCGCCCGCGCCCATGATCTGGTGCACAGTGCGCGGCGTGCCGGCCGTGAATGGTTGACCCACTCGGAAACGGCGCAGGTGCTCGATACCTACGGCATCGCGACCGCGCCCAGTCGCTATGTGCTCGACGCCGCCGAAGGCGCGCGCGCCATCGTCGAGTTGCAGCGTTCTGCCACGGATGACGACAAGCCTTCTCGCCAGGGCCCCTACGCGCTGCGCGTGGTGCATGAACACAACAGCCAGCCGTTCCGCTATCGCCGCTACCCACAGCGGCTGTCTTCCGGCGTGGTGCAGGACCTTTCCGGTCCGGAGGATATCGCGCTGGCGATTCGCCGCATCACCCAGAAGGTGGCGGAGGGCGATGCCGAGCGCGGCCGCAGTGATCATGAGCGCACGCGCATTCATGAGTTCTGCCTGCAGCCGATGCAGCGTGGCAAACACTCGCTGCAGTTGAGCGCAGGCATCACGCGCGATGACGAATTCGGCCCGGTGATCGTGTTCGGCATCGGCGGTTACAAGGTCAATGTGCTGGCGGACCGCCAGGTCGCCTTGCCGCCTCTCAACATGACACTGGCGCGTGAGCTGATCTCGCGCAGCCATGCCTCCCGCCTGATCGCCGAGCACTCGCCGGACCCGGAGCGCGATTTCGAGCGCGTCAGCACGCTGTTGATCAAGCTCTCACAGTTGGCATCGGATTTGCCTGACATAAGAGGGTTGGAAATCAATCCGTTGTTGCTCAATCGCGAGGAGGCCGTGGCGGTGGATTTCGCGCTGGATCTCGGCAAACCGGCCCGTTTCGCGATCATGCCGTATCCGGAGGAGCTGCGTGAATGGGTGTCGCTGGACAATGGCATGCACGTCGAGGTGCGCCCGATACGCGGCGAGGATGCGCCCTTGATCACGGCCTTCCATGCCCGGCTCTCCGAGGAAAGCATTCGTTTCCGCTACTTCCACCACAAGGCGGCGCTGACGCAGCGAGATCTCGCGTTGCTCGCCCAGATCAATTACGACCGCCAGATGGCCTTCATCGCCGAGCGTGAAGTGGAAGCCCAGTCAGGTGAGTCGCCGCAGCGCGAGATGCTGGGGGTGGTGCGGGTATGGAATGACCCGGACAACATTCGCACCGAGTTCTCCGTCATCATCCGGGATGACATGCAAGGCGAGGGAATCGGCAGTCTGCTGATGGAGAAGATGCTGCGCTATTGCCGCTCGCTGGGCACGCTGGAGATGGTCGGCAAGATCATGATCGACAATCACCCGATGCGCGCCCTGATGAAGCACCTTGGCTTCACTTGTCGCTACAACATGGAGGAGCAGGTCATCGATGCCAGCATCCGTCTCAACGAGCCAGTCAGTGATTGGCAGCGCCTGAGGCTGGAAGCCAAGGCCTGATGCGCCTTGATGGTGCAAGGGCCTGTTGATAGGCGTGTGCCTGGGCTTGTTGATAGGCGTGTGCGGTGGTTGTTCAAGGGCGCATGCGTAGGCTTGCCAGGCGGTTCTCGGCAACACGCAATGCGTCAGGGGAGGGAGAGCAATAGACCAATAACAACATGCAATGTCGTGATTCAGGGAGGTATCAGCAAGAAGCGTCAAGGGCATACCACCTTGGTCGTATAAACGTCTGTTCGTGTTTGAGCGCTTATCAATAAAACTGTATTGTAATTACAAATATAAGAATCCTTTATGGATAATGGCGCAGGGGATGACACAGTATTCTGTCAGCAGGTCGGCAAGCGATGCTTGCGGCCAGATTGCGCGATGTCAGCGGCAGGGCGAGCCATTCTCCCTGCCGGATTGAGTGCGTAATTGACAGAATCCGTGGATATTTCCTGCCCGCTGACGACAGGAAAGCCAATGACTGACACTCGCGACGTGAAGATTCGAGTGCGCAATCTGAGCAAGGTGTTCGGCAACCAGCCTGACAAGGCGCTCAAATTGCGTGATGAGGGCATGAAACGCCCCGAGATTCTCGAGAAGACTGGCCAGACGTTGGGGCTTTCCAACGTGGACTTTGATGTGATGGAAGGCGAGTTGCTGGTCATCATGGGGCTGTCCGGCTCCGGGAAATCGACCCTGATCCGCTGCCTGAACCGGTTGATCGAGCCGACGGAGGGCGAGATCCTCATCGACGGCGATGATGTCGCCAAGCTGGATGACAAGTCGCTGCTGCGCTGTCGTCGCAAGCATTTCTCGATGGTGTTCCAGAATTTCGCGCTCTTCCCGCATCGCACCGTGCAGCAGAATGCCGAGTTCGGGCTTGAGGTGCGCGGCGAGGAGAAGGAAGTCTGTTATCAGCGCGGTCGCGATGCGCTCAAGCAGGTCGGCCTTGATGGCTGGGAAGATGCCTACCCCAGCCAGCTCTCCGGCGGCATGCAACAACGTGTCGGCCTGGCGCGAGCGCTGGCCAACGACTCCACGGTGCTGTTGATGGATGAGGCCTTCTCGGCGCTTGATCCCCTGATCCGCAAGGACATGCAGCAGGAATTGCTGGCGCTGCAGCACAAGATGAAGAAGACCACCATCTTCATCACCCACGACCTTGATGAAGCCCTCTCCATCGGCGACCGCATCATCCTGCTCAAGGATGGCGAGATCGTGCAGATCGGCTCCCCCGAAAGCATCCTCACTTCCCCGGCCAATGATTATGTGGCGCGCTTCGTCGAAGGCGTCGACATGTCGCGCATCCTCACTGCCCGCTCGGCGATGACCGATGTGCGTGCCACCGCACGCGATGATGATGGCCCGCGCACGGCGCTGCGCAAGATGGGCGACAACGGCCTCGATAGCCTGTTCGTGGTGCGTCGTGATCGCACCGTGCTCGGGATCATCACCGCCGAGGATACCGAACGTGCCGTGCGCGAGAATCTCACCGATCTCTCGAGCATCATCCACTCCGATTGCTGTCAGGTCTCGCCGGAAGAACCGCTGCACAACCTGTTCGCGATGTTTGCCGGTCATCACCATCCGCTGGCGGTGGTCGATGAGCAATCCCGCCTGTTGGGCGTGGTGATCAAAGGGTCCGTACTCGCGGAACTGGCGGAAGCAGGGGAGGCACACGCATGAGCGACGCAACCGGTTTTACCATCCCGAAGATAGAGCTGGGTGACTGGATCGAGACGGGTCTGGATTACCTGACGACCAACTACTCCAGCATCACGCGCGGCATCTCCAAGTTCACCGAGACCGGCATCGACGTCCTGAACGATGCGCTGATGTGGCTGCCCGAGTGGGCGCTGATCGCCCTGGTGACGCTGCTGTGCTGGCGGCTGGCCGGCACGCGCCTGGCCATCGGTTCCGTACTGGGGCTGGGACTGATCTGGAACCTGGATCTGTGGGACCCGATGATCGAATCGCTGACCCTGGTGGTGATCGCCACCCTGGTCGCCGTGGTCATCGCGGTACCGCTGGGGATACTGGCGGCACTCTCGGACCGCTTCTACAAGGTCATCATGCCGGTGCTGGACTTCATGCAGACCATGCCGGCCTTCGTCTACCTGATTCCGGCGATTCCCTTCTTCGGCATCGGCTCGGTCTCCGCCATCTTCGCCACCGTGATCTTCTCGATGCCGCCGGCGATTCGCTTCACCACGCTGGGCATTCGTCAGGTGCCCAATGACCTGATCGAAGCGGCCGATGCCTTCGGCGCCACCCGCAGCCAGAAGCTCTTCAAGCTGCAGCTGCCGCTTTCCCTGCCCACCGTGATGGCCGGCATCAACCAGACCATCATGCTGGCACTGTCGATGGTGGTGATCGCGGCCATGATCGGCGCCGATGGCCTGGGGAATGAGGTCTGGAAAGCCATCCAGCGCCTGCGTCCGGGAGATGGTTTCGAAGCGGGCATCGCGGTGGTCATCCTGGCCATGCTGCTCGACCGCCTGACCCAGACCTTCAGCAAGGAAAAGAAGCCCCGTTCATGAGGGGATTCACCAGCGGCCTCCGTGTATTGCCTGGCCCATGCGGAGGCCGCCTCGAGCACTTCCATACCCGACTCAACGTTTGGCCGTCGACACGCGTTTTTCGACAGACGTGCTTCGATAAACAATGAGTAAATTCGAATAAAGGGGAAAATGATGAACAAGCAAGATGCCTCCCGCACTACCTTGAACGTCACCGCGAAGATGAATGCCGCCACCAAGGCATTGCTGCTCGGCGCTGTCATGTCCTCCTCACTGGCCGGAGCAAGCGCCGTGTATGCCGCCGGTGACAAGGGCGATGTGACGCTGGCCTACGTCGAATGGTCCTCTGAAGTCGCCTCCACCAATGTGGTCAAGGCGGTGCTCGAATCACAGGGCTACAACGTCGAACTCAAGGCGCTGTCTGCGGCGGCGATGTTCCAGGCAGTCGCCTTCGGCGATGCCGATGGCATGGTCGGTGCGTGGCTCCCCACCACCCACGAAGACTACATGGCCAAGATCGCCGACAAGGTCGACGACCTGGGCGTCAACCTCGAAGGCACCAAGCTCGGGCTGGTCGTGCCGTCCTACAGCAAGCTCGAGACCATCGACGACATCAAGACCCACGCCGATGATATCGATGAGCGCATCGTCGGCATCGAGCCGGGCGCAGGTCTGACGCGTCTGACCGAGCAGGTGCTTGAGGACTACGCTCTCGAGGACATCGACCTGACCACCGGCAGCGGCGCGACCATGACCGCCGCGCTGAGCAATGCGATCAAGGGTGAGCGTGAGATCGTCGTCACCGGCTGGACACCGCATTGGATGTTCGCCCGCTGGGACCTCAAGTACCTGGATGACCCGAAGGGCGTCTACGGCGGTGCCGAGGAGATTCACACCCTGGCGCGCAAGGGACTCGAGGAAGACATGCCGGAGGTCTACGCGATTCTCGACAACTTCGCCTGGACGCCGGCTGACATGGGCGAAGTGATGCTCAACAATCAGGAAGATGACGCCGACCCCTACGAAACCGCCAAGGCGTGGGTGGAAAGCCATCAGGATATCGTCAAGGAATGGCTGCCGGCCGCGGCTGAGTGATGCCTGACGCATGACTCGCTGAGTCATGAATGACGAAACGCCCCCACAGGGTCTCCTGTGGGGGCGTTTCGTTGTGTGCCTGCA
>NZ_CFDJES010000131.1:6289-7618 GCF_983723665.1 Cobetia sp.
GGCTCAGAAAGGACAGGGACTGCGCACTTCCATGCGCTCACCACTCACCGGGTGATCGAAGCTGATCATCTCGGCATGCAGCATCAGGCGCTCGGCCATGAAGAAGGCCTCATCCGTCGCATAGAGGTCGCAGCCCAGGATCGGGTGGCCGATCTGCTGGCTATGGATGCGCAACTGATGCGTGCGACCTGACACCGGCGTGAATTCGACTCGCGTGCGCGCCGGATTCTCCAGGCGCTCGATGACGCGGAAATCGCTGATGGCGGTCTTGCCGGTCTCGTGGCAGATCTTCTGCAGCGGGAACTGGTCGACGTCCTTGGCGATGGGCAGCGAGATGCGCCCGCTGTCCTCCTCCAGATGGCCATGCAGGATCGCGGTGTAGGACTTGCCGATGTTGCGGTCCTGAAACTGGCGGGTCAGGTTGCCGTTGGCCGGCTTGTTGAGCGCGACCAGCATGATGCCCGAGGTGCCGAAATCCAGCCGATGCAGCAACTTGGCGCTGGGGTATTCCTTGACCAGGCGATGATGCAGCGAATCCAGATTGAGCGGATGCTTGCCGGAAAGGCTGAGCAGGCCACTGGGCTTGTGGATCAGCAGGATGTCATCGTCGGCGTACAGCACCGCGTAGGTTTCGTGGCAGACGGGAACGATGAACGGGTCGGCTTGTGGCTGCATAAGGGCTCGTCAGTGACGTCAGGGAATCGGGGCGAAACGGCAAGGGCGCAAGCGCTGGCGCGGTCTAGAGCACCAAAGTGGTCTAGAGCGAGATATCCTGCCAGTGATATTCGTACTCATCGTCCTCACCATCCTCTGGCGCACGACCGATGAAGAGGCTGGCGGTGAAGGCGCGCACGAAGATCACCTGGCTGCCATCCAGCGCGGTCAGCAGCTCACCCTTCTTGAGCTTCTTGATCTTGCGCTTGCGCGCCGCGGCAGCATCACGCGCCGCGCGGGTGTCGGCGCGCCACTGGGCGGCAATCTCACCGGGCGCTGTCGACTGTTCGAGCAGCTCCTCGGGGCATTGCAGCGGAATGTCTGGCGTGCCTTCGTCACGGATATGGTATTCCCAGCGGCTGGGGTCACCATTTTTGGGGGCCTGCATCAGGTGCTGGCGAATGAAGGTATGGCCGTGAGGATGTTCCAGCACGGTATACAGCACATTGCCGACCACGGCGTGATCGACCAGCGAGATGCCATGACTGTCGGACGGCGTATAACCGGCCAGCAGACGGTCTACCAGTGTCTGACGTGCCACCTTGGGGGTGCCGCTGTCATCCCAGGCCATGAAGCCTCCAATCTGAGCGTGTCTGGCATCGCAGGCCATGTCGG
>NZ_CFDJES010000132.1:0-2247 GCF_983723665.1 Cobetia sp.
TCGAGAAATGTCGCCCACAAGAGAGAGTTGTACAGATATCACATCATGGATAGTGTGAGTTCAGCGGGTTTTGCAGAGTATGAGGGATGTTCACACCCGTAATGGTTACCTGAACGCGTGTGATCATTACCGTGAATTCAATCAGTGTGGCTCCAGGGAATCGAATCATGGATGAGAAAGCCAACGCCGTTCTGTCCTGCCCGGTATGTAACTGCCTGAGCATGGATTATCAATATCATGAGCGCTCTGACGATTACCTGGTGCACTGTGGTGAGTGTGCCGAGTTCATCGGTACCTGGTCGTTGTTGCAACGTGAGCTTGCAGTGCAGAAGGCACGGATTGCCTTGCTCAGTCCGGAACTCGCCAGTCAGAGTCTTTACCGTCGTGTGCGCAGCATGCCCGTCATCCACTGAGGCGTGAGCGGGTGGGCTTTTAGTGAGCTCGCCCGACGAAGGTCATCGTGCGTTGCTCTCGAGGTTCCTTTCGGGATGTCTCGAGCACAAATGTCAGATACAGCAAGGCCCCGCCATGGCGGGGCCTTGCTGTATCTGACGTCTGCGGCCGTGCTCAGTTCTGGTAGGCACCGGCGGCGTAGGTCATTTCATAGCTGTGGCTATAGACCTCGAGGATGTTGCCGAACGGGTCTTCCATGTAGACCATGCGGAACGGCTTCTCACCCGGGAAGTACTCGCGTACCGGCATGCGCTGCTTGCCGCCGGCGGCCACGATGCGCTCGGCCAGACCTTCGACGTCCGGGTCCTGGACGCAGAAGTGGAAGATGCCGGTCTTCCAGTACTCGAAGTTGTTTTCCGGCGTCTCGTGGTTCGGGAATTCGAAGATCTCGACACCGATACGGTCGCCGGTGGACAGGTGGGCGATGCGGAAGCTGCCCCAGCCCGGACCGAAGACATCGCTGCACATCACGCCGATGGCGGAGTCATCTTCGGTGATGGTGGTCGGCTCCATCACCACGTACCAGCCCAGCACTTCGGTGTAGAACTTGACCGCGGCTTCCACATCACCGACGGACAGGCCGATGTGGGAGAAGGTACGCGGATACGGTGTGTTCTTTTCGTTGCTCATGAGTCACCTCGATATGTGAGTCGTGAAGGAAATGGCTCGGTCACTGCCTGCGTGACGTTGGAAGCCATCTTGGGCGTCATGAGCAATAATGAAAACTACGTAGCTGTTATGATAATGATAAGACTTTCTTATTGCGGTAGGGGTTCTCCGTCGCAGTCTTGCTGATGCTCCTCCTCTGACGCTGCCATCCTGATTCTGTCCACTGACTCTGCCCCCTGATTCTTCCAGCCCCCAGGAGCTTGAATGCTGCAACCCCAATGGCTACGCACCTTTCGCACCCTGGTGAGTGTCGGCAACTTCACGCGTACCGCGGAGCGGCTCGATCTGACCCAGGCCGCTGTCAGTCAGCATGTGCGCCAGCTGGAAACCCGACTTGGCACGCTGTTGATCCGTTATCCGCGCAAGATCGAACTGACGCCGGCCGGCCATGCACTGCTGGATTTCGCGCGTGAGATGGAAACCGCCGAGCAGCGCCTGACCCAGCGGCTGGCGGGCAATGAAGACAGTCATGGCGACATTCGGCTGATCACGCCGGGCAGCATTGGCCTGGCGATCTATCCGCGCTTGCTGGCGCTTCAGCAGGAGTCGCCGGGACTCAATGTTCACCATCGCTTCGCACCGACGCGCGAGGTGGTGGAGGCCGTGCTGGAGAATCGCTTCGAGCTGGGGATCGTCACGCTCAAGCCGGATGACCCGCGCCTGAGCGTGACGGAGTGGGCGCGTGAGCCCCTTGAGCTGGTGGTGCCGGCGGGAGTCGAGATCCATGACTGGGGGGATCTCGAGACATTGGGCTTCATCGACCACCCGGATGGTCAGGACATGGCCTCGCGCCTGTTGAGTCGGCGCTTCCCGGGCAATCCGGGCATCAGCTCACTGCCGCGCAGTGGCTCCACCAACCAGATCAGCCTGATTCTGGAGCCGGTCGCCCGTGGGTTGGGCTTCAGCGTCGTGCCGCGCCATGCCCGCGAGGCCTTCCCTGATCATCAGGCCATCCGGGTGGTGCCACCGCCTGAGGGCAGCACGGAGGTGGTCGATACCCTATGGTTGCTCACGCGAGCGGAATGGCCGCTCTCGGCGCGCGCCAGACGGGTGTTGGAGTATCTGAAGGTGGCGCTGTAGCGCGCCGAGGCATTGACGCTCAGGCATCGGCGCTCAGACCTCGAC
>NZ_CFDJES010000132.1:2347-3875 GCF_983723665.1 Cobetia sp.
GCGCTCAGACCTCGACACTCAGGCAGCGACGCCGGGCATCAGCGCACTGATCAGCTTATGGAGCAGTTCATGAAACAGTTCATGGAGCAGCTTACGGCTGGCTCAGCGCGTAGACCTGTGCCGTCAGGGTGCTGCCATCTTCCAGCGTGATCGTGGCCGGCTGGCGAAGGTATTCGCTGCCTTCGAAATCATCCAGCGCCTGCCAGTGATCGGCCAGGTTGTCGGAGGAGAAGACGTGACCGCGGATGGTGTCGCCCGCCTCATCCAGTCTCAGCCCCGGAAAGCCCATCTCAGCCCCCCAGCCAGCTGCCTCCAGGCGGCCCTTGAGGGTGCCGGGTGTCCAGCTGCCGCCAATGTCGAGCATGACGTGTTCGTTGGGGCCGCCCGGGCCGAGGGTGCCGTAGATGAATAGATGCTGCATGGGAGTCTCTGTCGTTCGTCGGGGGAGAAGCCTGTCTCGGCGGCGCGCGCCGGACGGAGCGAGGGGTTGCGGCCGTTCACGGCTGCCTTGAGGTAGGCCCCGGAATCTCGAGGCCGGAAAATTCGCGTGTCAGCCAGCGGGTGATCGGTTGGATCACGGCACTGTTGGGATGGCGGACACTCATGCGATAGCCGTGGCGGTCCCGCGAGATATGCGGCGTCAGGGCGATCAGCGAGCCGTTGTCGAGCAGGTCCTGGATGACGTGGCTCCAGCCCAGCGCGACGCCCTGATGATTGACGGCAGCATTGAGCGTCAGCGGAAAGTTGTTGTAGGGGAAGGCCTTGTCGAGGCGCGGCACCGGCAGCCCCGCGTGGCGACACCAGGTGGCCCAGTCCAGCCAGCGGGTATCGCGCATGTCCAGATGCAGCAGGGTGATGCGCGACAGCGCTTCGGCATCCAGCCCCTTCTCGAGCCCATGACGTCGGGCGTAGTCCGGGGAGCAGACCGGGAAGGCGCGCTCCGCGACCACCAGCGTATCGCGATGATCGCCCGTCAGCGGCGGGCCGAAGCGGATCGCGATGTCGGCCTGCTGCATCTGCGGGTCTTCATCGCGATCGATCGGCAGCAGCGTGAAGTGACAGTCGGGAAAGTCCTGTTCCAGCCGCTCCAGGCGTGGGCGCAGCCAGACATGCGCGAAACCGGCGCCCGCGGCGATGGTGATGCGCGGCGTAGGCTTGTGCACCTTGCGACGTGCTTCCGTGACGGCGCTGCATACCTTGCCAAGTCCGCCTGCCAGTTCGGCATGGAAGCTCTCGCCGTAGTGGTTGAGGATCAGCCGGCCGCCCTGGCGATCGAACAGCGGATGGCCCAGGTGCTCCTCCAGCGCGCGGATGCGCTGGGAGATGGTGGGCTGGGTGGTATCCAGCTCACTGGCGGCGGCCGTCATCGACCCCAGGCGGACCGTCACGTCAAAGGCGACCAGCCCGCGCAGGGAGGGCAGGTCATCCAGAGGGCTTGCGCTTTCCAGCGGCGCTGGGGAGCTTGTCTTTCGGGCCGGCACGAGAGTCCTCACTGTGATGCGCTGTCGCGGCGCTCCTGTCGTACTGT
>NZ_CFDJES010000132.1:3975-7500 GCF_983723665.1 Cobetia sp.
CATGAGAAGGCATCAGCCAAGGATCACCGGATACAAACAGGAGTGCCGCCTTGTATAGGCGGCACTTATACGCGACGCAGCGAATGACATCAACGCTCAGCCCGGCGGATCAGGCCATGAGGTCGCAACGGATCCTGACCAGCGTCGCATCGGATCCTGATCGAGGAGTTGCTGGTCCTGATTGACGCGCCGCCGATATCAGTCGGTGTCGCGCTCGGCAATCCGCGCATGCCAGGCGGCAATGCTCTCTTCAGGATACTCGGCGTGATGAGCATCACGCGCTTCGTGCGCGACTTCCACCCAGTTGGCCTTGCTGTCGAGCATGATGTGGACATGCTCCGGCGGCACGGGCAGCGGGGTGTCGATCGCCCCTGCCTGAGGATGGATCAGCTCCGGCCAACGGGCATCGTAGAGCCACAGCGCACTGCCGCAGCGCTTGCAGAAGTGCCGTTCCGCCGGACTTTCGACCCCGTCAGTCACCGCGTGATAGATGGAGAGATTGTCCCGGCCTTCCACCTTCAGGGTGTTGGCATCGCCCGCCAGATTGATCGCGTAGCCACCGCTGCCCGCCGTCTTGCGACAGATCGAGCAATAACAGCGCTGATACGGATAGGGGTGCGGCGATTCGAGCTGGAATGTGACGGCCTTGCAGTGGCAGGAACCTTCAAGCTGCATGAGGAATCTCCCTTGTGATGCATGAATGAGGACGCTGGCGCTGACTGGGCATGCATCGCCCGAAGGGCCATGTTACTCCATCCGGGCGCAAGGCGGCGGGCCGTCATTCATCACTTGCCACGATCAATCCATCACTAGCCACGATCCATCCATCTCTTGCCACGAGCCAGCAATCGCTATCCGTGCCGCGCGTGAGTCTCACTGCGGCAGGGCGTAGACATAGGCCTCGAGTTCACGATTGTCATCGAGAATGACGGTAGTGACGGTGCGCTGATAGATGGGGCCCTCGAAGTCATCGAGAGCATCCCAATGCTCGGGCAAATGCGCCGAGGAGAACACGTGGCCGCGTATCACCTGGCCCGTGTTGTCGACGACCAGCCCCGGGAAGTTGTGCTCATCGCCGTGATCGGTGTTTTCCAGTCGGCCGCGTAGATAGGCCGAGCTCCATTCGCCGTCGATATTGGCGATGACATGTTCGTTGAGGCCGCCGGGGCCCAGTGGACCGTAGATGAAGAGATGTTCCATGCGTCTGCCTGTCGGGTTGGGGAAGGGGGGATGATCCGCGAGGGAAAGACGGCCGTACCGGCACCGCCTTCATTGACGTTGACGTTAGCCAATGATGATGAAGGTTGAGTGGCGAGGTTCAACCCCTTGTTGACGTGAAGCACTCAACGCAACGCCCACAAACCAGATTGCCCCCACTGGGCGGGCCAGTGGGGGCAATGGTCAAGCGGGGGAGCGGAGCAGGTCAGGCGCGTTTCACGCCCCCGCCTTCACATGCTCAGACGCGGCTGTCGAAACCGCCGGCCGGCTCTTCGCCGATCACGTCCGGATCGAAGGGCTTGCGCGCGAAGACGCGACGCAGTGCCGGTTCGAAGTGCTCCAGCGGCGGGGTCGGGTAGTCGGGATCGAAGGCCGCCTGATCATAACGCTCGCAGAAATCCACGCACTTCTGATACCAGGGGTGGTCCTTGTAGATCTCGCGCTCGTTGCGGTCCTCGCCGTAGAAGTGACCGTAGTAGAACTTCTGGAACAGGCCATGGTGATGGATGATCCAGGTCACTTCGGCACGCACGTACGGGCGAATGATGGCGGCGGCCAGCTGCGAGTGATTGTAGGGCGCCAGCTCATCGCCGAGATCATGCAGCAGGGTGGCGACGACCAGGTCGTCATCGGCGCCATCGGCCTCGGCGCGCGCCGCCGACTGCAGGGAATGCTCCAGACGGCTGACCTTGTAGCCGCTCAGGCCATCATCGAGCTTGCGCAGGGCAAGCTTGAGGCGCTCCACCAGCCCTTCATTGAACTGGTCTTCAAGACGCTCGAGCAACGCATAGTCTTCTGCGGTGCCGTCCTTCATCTGGGTGAATGAAACCTGATCCATTACGCCATTTCCTCACGGTTTTCTTGTTGTGCCTGCTGCTGACGCTGACGCATCAGGGTAGTGGCGAAGCGCTCACGCGGGCCGTCGCTATCCATGTAGCAGCCCTGCAGGTGGCGGTGCCCCTCATTGGTGTCGAACGCCGTACGGCCATGCAGCACGCGGGTGTTGTCGAACATCATCAGCTCTCCGGATTCGAGTTGGAAGCGAATCTCGTTGGCCGGGTCTTGGAACAGCTGCCCCAGACGCTGGCGGGCCTGATGGTAGCGGCGAGTGTTTTCCAGCGACATGTGCGGCAGGTGATCGAGGCGCGGGCTGTAGTTGACGCCGATGGGCTCACCATCGGAATTCTCGCGAATCACGCAGCGACGCGTGGTCAGCTCGGTGCCGGCGTCCAGGAAGCGGAAGCCGACCGGCGTGGTGCGCAGCAGTTCATAGCCTTCCGGCATCTCGGCCTTGAGCTGCTTGAGCGCATTGAGGCTGTCGACCAGCGTGGACAGGCCACCGGTGGTCTCGTTGACCAGGCAATGCAGCATCTGGATGCCCGGTACCGGATCACGATACGGGTTGTCGGTGTGCGGCCCGAGCGCCACGCTGCGGTAGGCCAGGTCATTGCCCGTCGGGCGCGAGTACACCTCGAAGTAGCTGCCGAAGTTGGTGTCCTTCACGTAGCCGAAGTGACCGGCCACTTCCAGAATGCGCTCCGGGTCGGTCGGCACGTTCTGCACGATGATGTAGCCAAAGCGCAGATAGGCCTTCAATGCCTTCTGGAAGTCCTCATTGTTGCCCATCTTCTCCCAGTCGACGCGCTGCGCCTGCTGATCGATGCTCGCATCCCAGCTCTCGGGCTTGGGGAACGGCGTGATGCCCTGCAATTCATGCGCCAGCATGGTGAGGTCATACACTTCGCAATGCCCGTCACTGAAGGTGAATTCCACGTGCGTCTCGTCGACCGGGCGCGCCGCGGTCAGCTCGAGGTTGACGTCGATGGCATGCGAATCGAACAGACGCTGGGTAGTCACCTCATCGAGCTGCTCCGGGTCCTGGGTGCGCTCGCGCAGCCACAGCGGGCTGACCGGCTCCAAGCCTTCGGCGGTGATCAGGTTTAGTGACAGCGGTGACTCGCTCAGGGTCAGCGGCAGCGCGTCGGACAGGGCATTGGTCAGGGACATGCAGGCATCTCTCCATTAGCACGGTTGTATATCGTGGCCATTATGGGAGCGAGGCATGGGACCTAAGTAGGGGGTGAGTGTTATCGGAGGGTATGCATTTTTCTTATGGGGGCCGAGAAAATGGCCCGTTGTGCGTCTTGGTGAATCGATACAAGGATTCAGTGATGCTCACTTCGAGCCGTTGCAATAGGTAGATAGATAGTCCCCCTTATTTTATGTGCTTAATTAAATCAATCACTTGCTGTAGGGCAATAGGTGCGAAATCGCACTTTGTTGTCATATGGTAAGCCATTCTAGGGG
>NZ_CFDJES010000133.1:0-3321 GCF_983723665.1 Cobetia sp.
CGCCGATAGACACGCACGTTCTCGGCGCCGAGGCTGTCGTTGTCCTCGAACGCCTGCTGATCGGCATGCACGCGACGCGCCCGCCGCAACGGCAGCAACAGCAGCCAGCCGGCGGGAATCAACAGCACGGCAATCGCCAGCCATAACAGGATCATGAGCGCTCCTTGGCAGTGTGTTGCCCAGCGCCGGGTTGCTCATTACCAGGCTGCTCATCAATGGACTGGCGGTGCGTGGCAAGCAATGCCGACAGGCGCGCCTGCTCATCATCATCCAGCGCACGCACACGTGCACGCCGCCGGGCGCGCACGATCAGGGTCACGACCAGCAAACCGAGCAGAATCAAAACAGCGGGACCGCCCCACAGCAGCCAGGTACGCCCATCGAGGCGCGGGTTGTAGAGCACGTACTCGCCGAAGCGCGCGACCATGAAATTCTGGATCTCGCTGTCGCTGCGGCCGTCATTGAGCAGGTCCGCCACGTTCTGGCGCATGTCACCGGCGATGGGGGAATCCGAGTCACCGATCGCCTGGTTCTGGCACTTGGGGCAGCGCAGCGCGGCGGTCAGGCTGTCGTAGCGCTTCTGCAGCACCGGATTGTCGAACTGATGCATCTCGATGGCGGCATGCGCCTTGCCGGCTGACAGCCAGGCGAGAAACATCAGCACCACCAGCGCCTGCACCAGCGGGATGGCGAAACTCCTGAGCACGGTTTTCATGAGCTGGCCTCCTCATCGGGCGTGCTGGCGGCTTCAGTCGCGGGCTCTGCAATGCGCTCCAGCGTCGGCAGGATGACGTCGCGGACATCTTCGGGGCGGATGTAGCCGGTGTGGTGATAGCGGATCACGCCCTCGGCATCGACCAGGAAGGTTTCCGGTGCCCCATAGACGCCGAGATCAAAGCCCAACGTGCCGTCGGGGTCGAACAGATTGACGCTGAACGGGTTGCCGAATTCCTCCAGGAACTGGCGGCCCTTGGCGCGGGTGTCCTTGTAGTCGACGCCGACCATGTGCACGCCCCGCTCGGCGAGATCCAGCAGCTGCGGCATCTCGTGCTTGCAGGTCGGGCACCACTCGCCCCAGACATTGACGAGGCTGACCTGCCCCTTGAGCAGCGAGGCATCGAGGCGCGCCTGCGGATCACTCAAGGTACTGAGCGAGAATTCGGGGAAGGGCCGCGACAGCAGCGCGGAGTCCCGTGCATAGGGGTCATCATCGAGGCGCTGGTAGAGGAAGGCACCCAGCCCCACCACGACCACCAGCGGCACGAACAGCACCAGACGACGAACATTCATGGGCGAGCCTCCTGCGTGGCGAGGGAGCGGGTGTCAGACGCCGAGCTGGCCTCGACACGGCGGCGATAACGGCGATCCAGCACGGCGATCACACCGCCCGCCCCCATCAGCAAGGCGCCCAGCCACAGCCAGCGCACGAAGGGTTTGACCTGGATGCGTACCGCCCAGCTGTCGTCATCCAGCTTCTCGCCCATGGCGACGTAGAGGTCACGCGTGAAGCCGGCATCGAGCGCGGTCTCGGTCATCGGCATGCCGCTGGCCAGGAACAGACGCTTCTCGGGATGCAGTGTCGTCACCGCCTTGCCATCACGGCTGACCTCCACCGTGGCGCGGTCCGACAGGTAGTTGGGGCCGCGATATTCGCCAAGCTCGGTCATGCGGAACTGATAGCCGCCCACGCTGACTTCCTTGCCCTGCACCATGCGCACGTTCTCGGCGACCTCGGTATTGGAGACCAGCGTCACGCCGACGATGGTCACCGCCAGCCCCAGATGCGCCAGCTGCATGCCCCAGTAGCTGGGCGTGAGGCGCTTGAGCCCCGCCCAGCGACCCGCCTTCGAGGCACTCTTGTCCCACAGGTCGCGCAGCAGCGGCAGCACCACCCACAGCGCGATGACCAGTCCGAGCGCCACCGAGAAGCTCCACTCGATATCCAGCGTCAGCGGCAGCAGACCGCCGATGACGAGTGCCGCGCTGCCGGCCAGCGCCAGACGACGCGTAAGCTCGCGGCCCGGCATCTGCTTCCAGCGCGAGGCCGGCCCGAGGCCCATGAAGGCACACAGCAGCGTGGTCAGCGGCACGAACAGCGCATTGAAGTACGGCGGGCCCACCGAGATCTTGCCCAGCCCCAGCGAATCCAGCACCAGCGGATAGAGGGTGCCCAGCAGCACGGTGACCATCATCACCAGCAGCACGAGATTGTTGACCAGCAGGAAGGCATCCCGCGACAGCCAGTGAAAGCCCAGCGTCGAACGCACGCGCGGTGCGCGCAGCGCGAACAGCAGCAGCGAGCCACCGACGGTGATGCCGAGCAGTACCAGAATGAACAGCCCGCGATCGGGGTCGCTGGCGAAGGCGTGCACCGAGGTCAGCACGCCGGAGCGCACCAGGAAGGTGCCCAGCAGTGACAGCGAGAAGGCGAAGATCGACAGCAGCACCGTCCAGCTCTTGAAGGCGCCGCGCTTCTCGGTGACCGCCAGCGAGTGGATCAGGGCGGTACCGGCCAACCACGGCATCAAGGAGGCGTTCTCGACCGGGTCCCAGAACCACCAGCCGCCCCAGCCGAGCTCGTAGTAGGCCCACCAGCTGCCCAGCGCGATGCCGACGGTAAGGAAGGCCCAGGCGATGTTGGTCCAGGGGCGCGCCCAGCGTGCCCAGGCCGCATCGAGACGCCCGCCCATCAGTGCCGCCATCGCGAACGCGAACGCCACCGAGAAGCCCACGTAGCCCATGTAGAGCATCGGCGGATGGATGATCAGCCCGATGTCCTGCAGCAGCGGATTGAGGTCCGCGCCGTCAGCCGGCATGTCCGGCAGCAGGCGCGCGAAGGGATTGGAGGTCAGCAGTACGAATGCGAGGAAGCCGGTGGAGATCAGCCCCATGATGCCCAGCACCCGTGCCAGCATGTCGCGCGGCAGATGGCGCGCGCCCAATGAGACGGCAAAGCCCCAGCCGGCCAGTATCAGGCTCCACAACAGCACCGAGCCCTCATGGCTGCCCCACACGGCGCTGAACTTGAAGTACCACGGCAGCTGGCTGTTGGAGTTGTTGGCGATGTAGGCGACGCTGAAATCATCCAGCAGGAAGCTCGCGGTCAGGCAGGCATAGGCGATCAGCACGAACAGGAACTGCCCCCAGGCCATCGGCTGGGCGAAGCTCATCCACAGCGGACGGCGCGTACTGGCTCCCGCCAGTGGTACGACCGCCTGCACACAGGCCAGACAGGCACCCAGAATCAGTGCGAAGTGGCCGATTTCCGGCAACAGTTGCGTCACCATCACGGGGTCTCCTGCGGATCGAGCGCGGCCTTGG
>NZ_CFDJES010000133.1:3421-5150 GCF_983723665.1 Cobetia sp.
GTCCTGTTACCAGACACATCACGCCCGGAGGCCTTGAGTGCATCGGTCACCTCCGGCGGCATGTACTTCTCGTCATGCTTGGCCAGCACCTCGCTGGCCTCGAGATGCTCACCATCGAAGGCGCCCATCACCACCACGCCCTGCCCTTCACGGAACAGGTCCGGCAGGATGCCCTGATAATGCACCGTCACGTCATGATCGAAATCCGTGACGGTGAAGATGGCATCCAGCGTCTCGTTGTCGCGCCTGACACTGCCATCACGCACCATGCCGCCCGCACGGATCTGCCGCCCCTGGGGCGCTTCGCCGGTGGCGATCTGCGTCGGGGTATAGAAGGCGTTGATGTTGGCGCGCAGGGCATAGAGGGTCAGGCCCACCGCGAGGGCGGCCAGCAGCACGATGGCCGTGACGATATACAGGCGCTGCTTGCGTTTGGGAGTCATGGTCAGGGCTCGATCAGGGCAAGGGACGGTCAAGCCTCTCGCGGCCAGCGGGACAACCGCCGCGGGAGGGAGAAAACAGGTTCAATCACGAGAGGTGTGGCGCGAAGCCTGATGTGACGAACGATGCGAAGCGTGGTGTAAAGCAGGGTGCGAAGAATGACGGGAAGCGTCACGGCGCAGCCGGCGACGGATATCCGCCTCCAGCGCGCGACGCGACAGCCGCGTGGCGATCACCAGCCCCACCAGACACGCCGCCGTCAGCCCCCAGGCCGACCACACATACAGCGCATGGCCGCCCATGGCGAAGAACTCGCTGACATTCGAGAAGGCGATGCCCGGCAGGTTCATGGCTTGTCCCCTTCTGCCGCGACTACCGCAGCATCGGGGCGCGCACGCGAAGGCGGACTCAGCAGATCACGCACCCACTGCTTGCGACTCTCGCGTCTCAGCACCTCGACCCGCGTGCGCATCAGCACCAGCGCGCCGAACAGGGCGTAGAAGCCGATCACCATCATCAGCAAGGGGATCCACATGCTGGCCGGCATCGGCGGCGCTTCGCTGAGCGTGAAGGTGGCCGGTTGATGCAGTGTGCTCCACCAGTCCACCGAATACTTGATGATCGGGATGTTAACCATGCCGACCAGCGCCAGGATCGAGGCCGCGCGCGAACCGCTGTCACGGCTGGCGAAGGAGCCACGCAGCACGATCACGCCCAGATACAGGAACAGCTGGATCAGCATCGAGGTCAGCCGGGCATCCCAGATCCACCAGGTGCCCCAGGTGGGAATGCCCCACACCGAGCCGGAAAACAGTGCCAGCGCCGTCATCAGGGCACCGACGGGCGCGGCGGCCGTGGCGACCATGTCCGCCAGCTTGATCTTCCACACCAGGAAGAGAAGCGCGCACACCGCCAGCAGCATGAAGCACGACTGGGCGAGAATCGCCGCCGGCACATGCACATAGATGATGCGGAAGCTGTTGCCCTGCTGGTAGTCGGCGGGCGCGAAGGCCAGCCCCCAGACACTGCCGGCCACCAGCGCGATGATGGCCAGGGCCCAGAGCCACGGCAGCCAGCGCTGGCTGGCCGCGAAGAAGGTCGCCGGTGCGCCCATGCGATGCAGCCACGGCCATAGCCCGCCCTTGCGGGGGCGAACCTTGCGGGCAGGCGCTTGAGGAGAGTCGGAGTCGGCGGTCACACGGGCCTCTTGTCAGGGGCAATGAAGAGCCTTGCGAATGCCCGAGAATGCTCGGGCAGCGTCATGCAGTTCTTGATCGGGCTAGCCATT
>NZ_CFDJES010000133.1:5250-7384 GCF_983723665.1 Cobetia sp.
CTCCAGCGCCTGAACGCCGTCGCGATCGATGGCGGTGAAGGGCTCATCGAGCACCCACAGCCGGCGTGGCGTCAGATGCAGCCGCGCCAGCGCGATACGTCGCTGCTGACCGGCGGACAGCTGCTGGGCAGGCACATCCTCGAAACCGGCCAGCCCCACGGCGTCCAGCGCTGCCCAGGCGAGCTCGCGGCGGGCCTCTGCCGTCGCCTGCGGTTGACCGCCAAGCGCCTGATACCAGGCAAGGTTTTCCAAGGCGGTCAGGGTGCCCTTGATGCCGGGCTGGTGACCCAGATAGAGCAGTGAACCCAGAAAGTCGTCACGCACCCGCGAGGTGGGCTGGCCGCGCCACAGCACCTCGCCCTCGTAGTCATGGAACTGACCGGACAGAATCTTGAGCAGGGTCGTCTTGCCACTGCCATTGGGGCCCTCGACCTGCAGGATCTCTCCCGCATGCAGCGAAAGATCCAGCCCCTCGAACAGCCAGCGCTCATCACGCTCACAGCCGAGCGCCACGACCGCCAACAGAGGCGGCGCGCTACAGACTTCATCGCTGGCAGGCTGGCTGGGCATCCCGGATTCTCGCGGCTGAGCCGTCGCGGAGTGCGACATCAAAGGCAGACCCAAGGGTCACTGCGAGCCATTCTACGAGCTGAGGTCGACACTGACCACCGAGCAGCCGATCGCCTGGCCTCGCAGCCCCGCCATGACGGGCAGTCAAGCACTCGAGAAATATATCAGCGACATGTGGTGCACATTCATACGACACACTTTCGCTGGATTGGCGCCAGTCGATCCGCTCACCTCTTGCCACTTCGCGAGAGCTTGCTATGATGCAGATACTGTATACAAAAACAGTATCCATACAGTACCTTCATCACACGCCTGCCGAGTGCAGGCACAGACTGATCGGGTCGGCTCAACGCGTTGTCAGCATGTTCGCGGAGCCTAGCAGGCGACAGATGAACTCAGCCTGACGACCCTCCACGCTGCACCGCAGGCCGACGCACCATCCGCGCCGACCGCACGGCATCAGGGGATAGCTCATGTCACGTCTTCACGCTCCGCACTACCTTCAGCGTCTTCACAACCTGCCGCTCAATGACCAGGCCTGGCAGGAAATCACCGCCAGCGACATGATGGATATCCCGCTGCTCGGCAACATCACCGCCGGCATGCCCATCGAAGCCATCGCCGACTGCGGTACGGTTGCCGTGCCGACGCGCATGGTGCGCCGCAATACCTACGCCCTGCGCGTGCGCGGCCATTCGATGATCAACTGCAATATCCATGATGGCGACATCATCATCATCGAACGCAGCGAAAGCGCCGAGAACGGCGAGACCGCCGTGGTGATGATCAACCAGCAGGAAGTGACGCTGAAGAAGCTGTATATCGAGAAGACCGGCGTGCGCCTGCAACCGGCCAACGACAGCATGGCCCCCATCTATCTCAAGAATGCCGATATCGAAGTGCTGGGCATGGTGATGGGCGTGGTGCGCGGCAATGCCGTCACTCACTGAGGGCGACGCTTTGGTAAGATGGTGCCATGACCTATCTGATACCGGCACTGGCGCCCGAGGCGCACCATGAACACAGCATCGAGATCGAGAAGAGCCGCTTCATCGCCTGGCTGGCCCATGCCCCGACGCCAGAAGGCATGACGCGACTGCTGACTCAGGCGCATCTCGCCCACCCCAACGCACGCCATCACTGCACGGCGTTCATCGCCGGGGCACCCAACGAGCAGAATGCCATCGGCTTCTCCGATGATGGCGAGCCGGGCGGCACTGCTGGCAGGCCGATGTATCAGGTGCTCGAAGGCAGTGGCGTCGGCCAGGTGGCCTGTGTGGTGATCCGCTACTTCGGCGGCATCAAGCTGGGCACCGGCGGCCTGGCGCGCGCATACAGCCGCGCGGTGCTCGAGGCCCTCGAGCACCTGCCCACCACGACCTTCACGCCGCGCACGCCCAGGCGTCTGAAGGTCGGCTTCGCCCATGAAGCCGATGTTCGCCACTGGTTGAGCGGCTACGATGTGCCGGTGGATGCCAGCGACTATGGTGCCGATGGCGTGGTGTTGACGGCGGGCTGGCCGCAAGGCGGCGCCCAGCCGCCGCTGGAAGAACTGCATGCGCGC
>NZ_CFDJES010000134.1:0-2998 GCF_983723665.1 Cobetia sp.
ACATTCTGGACGCATGACAAAGGCCGGCATGTCCGCCATGACGGCCTTGGCCTTCAGTAGTGGAACTCTCTTGAAGGCCTGAGTGGGATCAGTGGCTGTATATCTGAGGTCAGGTCGAGAAGAGACCAGTTCCCAACGCAAAGAGCCCCGCCAGTGACTGGCGGGGCTCTTTGTGTCTTGCCTGTCAGCCGCTATCAGCAGCGACCCTCGCAGTTGGCAGGCTTGTCATTGGCGATGCGCCAGTCTTCCTCGTTGGCCAGCGTGGCCAGCGGCGACAGCATCGAGAAGTCGAACTCGGTGAGGCAGGTGCCGCGTTGTACGCGCTTGGGCCAGTCATGATTGGCCAGCGCCGAGCGACCGATGGCGACCAGGTCCGCGTGCTGCAGGGCGGCCTGCGCCTTCGCGACGCTGGCGACATTGCCATTGGTGATCAGACTCACCTCGGCGGCCTTCTCGCTGCGCACCTGTGCCGCCAGTGCGGTCAGACTGAGGCTGCGCTCACGCTCGTCGTCTGCCTCGGGGAAGGCGGGGGCATCGACATCGCTGCCGGTCAGATGCAGGAAATCCAGCCCTGCCTCCATCAGCTTGGCGAAGCGCTCACGGGCCTCGTCAGGGCCGCCCTGCCAGGTGAGCTCCGGCTCGGTCACGGTGCCCTGGGACAGGCGCATGCCGATGGCGAAGTCGGCGCCGACCGCCTCACGCACGCTGCGGATGACTGCCAGCGGGAAGGCCAGACGCGCGATGGCGTCGCCGCCCCAGGCATCGTCACGCTGATTGAAGCGCTCACTGATGAACTGGTGGATCAGGTAGCCGTTTGCACCATGCAGCTCGATACCATCGAAGCCGGCTTCCTTGGCGCGACGGGCGCTGGTGGCAAAGCCGGCGATCACGTCATGGATCTCCGCTTCGCTGATCTCGCGTGCCAGCGGGAAGGGGCCGGAGCCACCGTAGAAGCTGAGCATCTCGCCACTGGCGCGGCTCTTGGAGGGGGCGACGACCTCATCCTTGAAGCGGTTGTGCTGGGTCTGGGCGCCGGCATGCATCAGCTGGGCGATGATACGGCCACCTTGTTGATGCACGGCGTCGACCACCGGACGCCAGCTGTCCTGCTGCGCCTGGTTGGCCAGCCCCGGCTGGTTGGCGTAACCTTGGCTGAAGGCTTCATCGGTGTAGATGCCTTCGGTGATCAGCAGCGAGAAGTTGCCCCGCGCGAAATCGCGATAGTAATCGACCATGTCAAAGTGCACCTGGCCATCATCCTGCGCGCTGGTACGCGTCATCGGGGCGAGCACCAGTCGATTGCTGAGCTCAAGCCCGGCGAAGGCATGGGGGGTGAACAGTGCGGTGGTATCTGTCATCTAGTACGTCTCCCGCGGAAAGCATTCCGCTGTCGTATCCGGTCGTAGGCCCTGAGCGTCTGCGTGCACAAAGAGGTGAAGATCGACGCAGTGCGGTGGCCTGAATGAATGATCGACGGATCATCTGCATGCCCTATATCGTGCCTGCCGCACCTGGGTGTCACAAGCCGGAACGCTGGAAGGAGAGTGTTGTCGTTTTGACAACCTGTGCATGTAATTGACTGAATTTGCGAGATTTTTTCTCAAATAATTCAGGGTTGCTGCATGAAGTGGCAACGCAGTGCTGCTTTCCATGCACATAAGCATATGCGCGCAACGACGCAGGCCCCGCAACCGTGGGTTGCGGGGCCTGCGTCATCAGCGCCAATCGTGCCTATGGCGAGTGCTCAGTGCTGGCGATCACTTGCCGTCGCACTGGGCGTTCTGCTTGCTGCTGCCGGAGGGCGGGCAGCCGAACCAGTTCTCGGTCGGCTTGGCCTGGCCAGTGTTGGCGTGTCGGCCGCCCTGGCTGCCGATCTCGCCGCCATCGAGGCTTTTCTGTACCTGGCGTGTGGCGTTGTCCTTGGCTTGCTGGCGTGCCTCGGGCTGTTCGTTCTGTTGATAGTGCGCGCCGTTGTCAGCTGCGCCGTCTGCGGTGCGCTTGGAGTGGCTGGGCGTTGGCTGGCCCTGCGAGGAATGCTGGGAAGAGGCCGCGCCGCTGGTCCCTGTCTCGGTGTTCATCTCGTCGAAGGCCTGAGCCGGGGAGAGGCCCAGCAGGCCCAGCATCACTGCGGCGGCGCCGATGCCACGGCGCAGGCGGGTGCTCGCGGCAGGACGCTTGCCTGAGAGCAGATCAGAGCGCTGGCCATGGAGAGAGGCGTTGACGTCAGTGGTGGCTGTCGAGGTCTTGTAGAACATGATGAGGGGACTCCTTGCGGGTCTGGCCGCCGGTGTCGGCAGCCGCGCGGGTGAGGGATTCACCGGCGACGTATGAGGTGTCGGCGAATGCTGCGCCAGCTTGCGAGCGCACGATGCCAGACATGAGAGGATGACGTGAGTGACTGCAACTCGGCGTTGCGCGCCAGGTAATCGATAGAATAGTTATCGGGGCGAACGGCGGGAATTCAACTCTTGTTAAATAATTGGCCATGGCGTCGGGCGCCTCGCCGGGGCGGGTGGCGTGTCTTGCTCACGCAATTGATAGGCAGCCGACACGCGATCAATCAGACACTTGTGATGGCAAAAGGGCAGACGCCCCTTGAAGTCGCGACGCGCCGTGACAATGTGAGAGGGACAGGGCAACGGCCCTGAGTGTTCACCCAGGTCAAGGAGACAGGCATGACGATCAAGAAAACCGGTTCCGCGCATTGGGAAGGTAGCGTCAAGCAGGGTAAAGGCACTGTCAGCAGTGAAAGTGGTGCGCTCAAGGATCAGCCTTACGGCTTCAACACGCGCTTTGAAGATGGCGCCGGCACCAATCCCGAAGAGCTGATCGGGGCGGCCCACGCCAGCTGCTTCTCGATGGCACTCTCGATGATGCTGGGCGAGGCGGGTCATGAGCCCAAGGCCATCGACACCACCGCCACCGTCCATCTGGACAAGGACGACAGCGGCTTCAGCGTGACCAAGGTCGCCCTGGTGACCAAGGCCGATGTGCCGGG
>NZ_CFDJES010000134.1:3098-7350 GCF_983723665.1 Cobetia sp.
CCCCTGTCTGGGTTCATTGCCAGCTCATCCTCCTCGCTGACCTCTCCGGCATGCTGCATGGCATTGCGGCGCGATTGCAGTCGCGTCAGCGGCTTGCGATCCGGCGTGCGGTACCAGCGGATGTTCTCGCGTGAGCACTGTTCCAGCTCGGCGATGACCTGGGCGCCGAGCAGCAGGATCACGGCGCCGATCTCCAGCCCCAGCAGCAGCACGATCAGCGTCGCCAGAGAGCCGTAGACGGCACCGACGAAGGACAGGTGGGTGAAGTACCAGCTCAAGGCGAGACGCGTCAGCTCCCACAGGGTGGCCGCGACCAGGCCACCGACCAGCGCGCGGCGGGTCGAGACGCGGGTCTGGGGCAGTATCTTGTAGATGGCGCTGAACAGCCCGAACATGCCGACGATGCTGATCAGATAGATCACCTCGCTGCCGGCATCGCCCAGGGTCAGCTCGATACCGGTCAGCAGCGTCAGGGCATCATTCATCGCCGAAGCCAGCGCCACCAGCAGGGTCAGCGCCAGCAGGCCTGCGCCCAGCACCATCACGAAGGCATAGGGCAGCAGGGCGGAAATCCAGGCGCTGCGCTTACGAATCACCGGATGCTGATGGAAGATCAGCGCGATGGCGTCTTCCAGCATGCGAAAGGCCAGTCCGGCGAAGAACAGCAAGCCGCCCATGCCGATCCAGCTGATCACCTCGCGATTGGCCAGCAGCTTGCGCACCGCGTCCAGCAGAATGTCTTCCTGGCCCGGCCCCAGATGCTGGACCTGAATGGCGATGATGCTCATCAGGCGCGTTTCATCCACCAGGTGCGTCAGCAGCACGCAGAGCAAGGCGAACAGCGGCACGCTGGACAGCAGGATGTTGTAGCCGACGCCACCGGCCAGCAGCACGCCACGGTTGGCGATGAACTGTCCGATGACGCGCAGGGCGAAGGCCAGCAGGCGCGGCAGAAAGCGCAACAGGCGGCTGCTCACGGAGTCTGCAGCAGGGTCTGGCATGGCTGGGCATCCTCGCTTTGGTTCGTTAAGTCAGTTCAAGGGTGATATCAGCCGCGCTGCCGGGCGCGATGCTGGAAGAACGTCGAGGCGGTATAGAGCGCCAGACCACTCCAGATCAGCACGAAGGTGATCAGCATCGTCGGATGCAGGGTTTCCTTGAAGATCAGCAGCGCGATCAGAAACTGCATGGTCGGGTTGATGTACATCAGAAAGCCGACCGTGGCGAGGCGCAGGCGACGCGCCGCACCGGCAAAGGCGAGCAGCGGCAGCGCGGTGAGCACGCCACTGGACATCATCAGCACGCTGGCGGGAAGCCCCAGCGGGCCGACATCGCTGGCCGTGAAGTGCGATTCGCCGGAGAACCACTGGCCGCCGATCAGCAGCAGCGCGAGTGGCGCGAGCATCATCGTCTCGACCAGCAGGCCCGACAGGCCGTCCAGCGCGATGCGCTTTCTGAGCAGCCCGTAGGTGCCGAAGGTGACAGCCAGCGAGAGCGTGATCCACGGCAGTTTCGTCAGCCCGATCAGCTGCAGGCTCAGGCCGAGAACGGCCAGCCCCAGCGCGAACAGCTGCACGCGCGTCAGGCGCTCCTTCAGGAACAGCATGCCCAGCCCGACATTGACCAGCGGCGTCATGAAGTAACCCAAGCTTGCCTGCAGTACCTCATGCACCTCCACCGCGTGGATGTAGATGCCCCAGTTGAGCGCGATCAGGATCGAGCAGGCCAGCACCGGCACAAGCTTGCGGGGTTCGGCGAAGGCGGCGCGCACCGGCGACCAGCGCCGGATGACGCTGATCAGCAGCACCATGAACACGCAGCTCCACAGGATGCGGTGCAGCAGCACTTCCCAGGCGGGAATGCCCTCGAACAGCGCGAAGTAGAGCGGAAAACAGCCCCACATCACATAGGCGCCCAGCCCGAAGCCGACACCCTTGGCGCTCTCGTGGCGCGCCTGCGCCAGGTTCTCGACTGAGGGGCCTGCCTGCTCCCGCCTCATGCGGAGTCGCTCGAACCATCCTGCGCCAGCGGTTTACCTGCGATGTAATAGCCCGACGGCTCAAGGGCGATGAAGAAGCTTTCGGCCTCCGGATAGCCGGCCTCATTCATGGCCTGCGCGATGGATTGGGCGCACAGATCGCGCACCTTTTGGCCACGTTCGAACCACAGCACCTCGACGAAGGGGAAGGCGTCGACGAGCTGCCCATCGAACACATACTGGGTGGTGATGCATTCCAGCGTGAATTCTTCGCGCGCGGTGGCGGTCGCTTCGCTCAGCTGATCGATCAGTGCGCGCGAGACAGGGGCAAGACGGGCAGGCGTGACACCGTGGAAGCGAAGCTGAGGCATGAAGCTCTCCTGTGAGTCGGGATAGGGAGGGGGCGAGCAAGCTCGCGGTGAACTGGCGTCGCCGCAACCTGGCGTGGCGACTTTGCGTTCATCGCCAATATATCACTGGCTTCTGATGCTCACACCCGCCGCCAGGGATTCGTGCGCGTGCTGAGCAGTGCGGTGGTGACAGATCATGCTTTGCCTCTCACATCTGATCGCCACAGACGGTAGAATGAGCGCTTTCAAGGCGTGGCACGACCAGCGGCAGGGTGGGTAAGGCTCACGCCGCCGCGAATCCGCCAGTCGCCACTCAAGCGTCCATTCAGTCAGCAGGGAGGCACGACGACTATGACGACACAGCCACAGGCGACTTCCTCGCAAGCGAATGCTGGTGATGCCTCGCGAGGGGCGACACTGCGTGTCAGCCTGGTGCAGGCGGACCTGCGCTGGGAAGACCCGGCGGAGAACTGCCGTCTGCTCGGCGAGCAGCTGGATGCCGCTGGCCTGGTCATGGGCGCCGAAGGCCGCAATGCCGAAACGGACCTGATCGTGCTGCCCGAGATGTTCGCCACCGGCTTCACCATGAATTCGCGTGAGATGGCCCAGCCGATGGAGTCCAGCGAGAGCGTCGACTGGCTCAAGGCGCAGGCCATCACCCGCGGTTGCGTGATGACCGGCAGCATCGCGGTGCTGGATGACGGCGAGTGTTACAACCGCATGCTGTGGGCCACGCCCGACGGTGAGGTGACGCATTATGACAAGCGCCATCTGTTCCGCATGGCCGGTGAGCATGAGCGTTATGGCATGGGCTATGAGCGGGTGCTGGTCGAGCTCAACGGCTTTCGGATTCAGCTCTCGGTCTGCTATGACCTGCGCTTCCCGACCTGGCTGCGTCAGCGCCCTGTCATCGGTGGCGTGAGTGCTGCCGAGACCGCCGCCGACAGCGCCTTTGAATATGACCTGCTGCTGTGCGTGGCCAACTGGCCGGGCGTACGGCGTCATCCGTGGCGCACGCTGCTGCAGGCGCGCGCCATCGAGAATCTGGCCTATGTGGTGGGCGTCAACCGTGTGGGTGACGACGCCAACGGGCTGCACTATACCGGCGACTCCATGGTCTGCGACTTCAAGGGCGAGCCCATCCTCGACCCTGCGCCAGACCAGCCCTTCATCGAGACCGTGACGCTTGAACGCGGCGCGCTCGACGAGTTTCGAACCAAGTTTCCGGCGTGGATGGACGCCGATCATTTCACTCTGGAGGCCTGATGCGCCTGGACAAATTCCTTACCGAAACCACGGATCTCAGCCGTAGCGATGCCAAGAAGGTCGTGCACCGCGGCGATGTCACCGTGGATGGTGAGGTAGTCAAGAACACCGCGAGCGCCGTCAAGGATGGCATGCGCGTCGAATGGAATGGCGAGCACCTGGAGCTGATGGGGCTGCGCTATCTGATGCTGTACAAGCCGGCCAATGTGGAATGCACCAGCAAGCCGGGCCTCTATGAGCGCGCGCATGACCTGATCGATCTGCCCAATGTCGAGCGCCTGAGCATCGTCGGGCGTCTCGATGTCGACACCACCGGTCTGGTGCTGATGACAGACGACGGCCAGTGGAACCACCGCGTCACCTCGCCCAAGAAGGCCTGTGCCAAGCGCTATCGCGTCACTCTGGCGCGCCCGTTGGAAGGCGATGAGCTGGCGCGCGCCGTGGAGGACTTCGATCACGGCCTGATGCTGGATGGCGAAGAGAAGCCGACCCGTCCGGCGCGCCTCGAGATGGAAACCGCCACCGTGGGCCTGCTGTGGATCACCGAAGGCCGTTACCACCAGGTGAAGCGCATGTTCGCGGCCATCGGCAATCACGTCGAAGCCCTGCATCGCGAAGCCATCGGGGCTGTCGAGCTGGACCCGGAGCTGGAGCCGGG
>NZ_CFDJES010000135.1:0-5278 GCF_983723665.1 Cobetia sp.
TCGCCACGCTCTCGCACAAGGACACTGTCATGTCGGTTGACAACATGAAGCTGGAATCCCTCGCCCTGCATCACGGCTATACCTCGGAAGCCACCACCAAGGCGGCGGCGGTGCCGATCTACCAGACCACCTCCTACACCTTCGATGATACCCAGCACGGCGCGGACCTCTTCGATCTCAAGGTGCCGGGCAACATCTACACCCGCATCATGAACCCGACCAATGACGTGCTGGAGCAGCGCATGGCCGCCGTCGAGGGCGGTATCGCGGCGCTGGCGGTGGCTTCCGGCATGGCGGCGATCACCTATGCCATCCAGGCGCTGGTGCAGGTCGGCGACAACATCGTCAGCACCAGCCAGCTGTATGGCGGCACCTACAACCTGTTCGCCCATAGCCTGCCGCGTCAGGGGGTCGAGGTGCGCATGGCGGCCTTCGATGACTTCGCCGGCCTCGAGGCGCTGATCGATGACAAGACCCGCGCCGTCTTCTGCGAGTCCATCGGCAATCCTGCCGGCAACATCGTCGATCTCGAGCGTCTGGCCGAGATCGCCCACCAGCATGGCGTGCCGCTGATCGTCGACAACACCGTCGCCACGCCAGTGCTGTGCCGCGCCTTCGATCACGGCGCCGATATCGTGATCCACTCGCTGACCAAGTATATCGGCGGCCACGGCACCACCGTGGGTGGCATCATCATTGATTCAGGCAAGTTCGACTGGGTCGCCAACAAGGAGCGCTTCCCGATTCTCAACGAGCCGGACCCCTCCTACCACGGCGTCGTCTACACCGAGGCCTTCGGTCCGGCCGCCTATATCGGGCGTTGCCGTGTGGTGCCACTGCGCAATACTGGCGCGGCGCTGTCACCGCAGAGCGCCTTCCTGCTGCTGCAAGGCCTGGAAACCCTCAGCCTGCGCATGGAACGCCACTGCAGCAATGCGCTCACGCTGGCCGAGTATCTGCAGCAGCACCCGAGCGTCAGCTGGGTCAACTACGGCGCGCTGCCCGACAGCCCCTATCACGCCACCTGCCAGAAGATCACCGGCGGCAAGGCCTCCGGTATCATAAGCTTCGGCATCAAGACGGACGCGACTGGTGATGACAAGGCCGAAGCCGGGCGCATCGCCGGCGGCAAGTTCATCGATGCGCTGCAGATGATTCTGCGCCTGGTCAATATCGGCGATGCCAAGTCGCTGGCCTGCCACCCGGCCTCCACCACTCACCGCCAGCTCAACGAGGAAGAACTGGCCAAGGCCGGCGTCTCGGCGGATCTGGTGCGCATCTCGGTGGGGATCGAGCACATCGACGACATCATCGCCGATGTCAGCCAGGCGCTGGACAAGGCGGTGGCGTGACGCGAGAGCGGCTCCCAAACGACATTGAGGCGCCAACCAGGCTGTCTCAGTGATATCTCAGCGCCCGCGAAGACACCCCTCTTCGCGGGCGCCTTGTGTTGCGTGTCCCGATGACTGCTGCTGCGCCCAGGCCTGCCAGAACCGCAATGGGCTGCAAAGCAAGATAACGGTATATAAAAAGACTAGACTCTCAGGTCGGCGATCCATCGAGACCCAGCATAAATCTGGTTAATACCAAGAATAAAAAATCGAAACTACCGAAATACACGAACAGAACACACTCTTGGATCAAGGCGCACACAGAGGCGCCTGTCACAACGATAACAACTCCAAGAGGTGTCCCGATGAAGCGTACCCTGCTGACCGCTGCAATTGCCGCTACCGCTATCCTGCCGCTGAGCGCCGCTCAGGCTCAGGATATCAAGCTCGGCCACGTGCTGGCGCCCACCCATAGCTGGAACATCGCTGCGGAAGGTTTTGCCAAGGATGTCGCCGAGGCCACTGATGGCCGCGTCAATTTCCAGGTCTTCCCCAGCGGACAGCTCGGCAACGAGAAGACGGTCGTGGAAGGCATGCAGATCGGCAGCGTGCCGGCTGGCGTGATCGGCTGTGGCTCCTTCCAGCCGCTGGATGCCCGCTTCGGCATCGTCGAACTACCCTACTCCTGGCCGGACCGCGAACATGCCTACGCCGCCTACGATGGCAAGCTGGGCGATGCGCTCGAGGATGTCGCCGACGAGCACAACATGAAGATCCTGTCGTGGTGGGAAAACGGCTTCCGTCACGTCACCAACAACCGTGGCCCCATCACCACCCCGGAAGACCTCGCCGGCCTCAAGATTCGCGTCACGCCGGACAAGATGCGTCTGGACACCTTCACCGCACTGGGTTCCAGCCCGGCGCCGCTGTCCTTCGGTGAGCTCTACTCCGCGCTTCAGCAGGGCGTGTTCGATGCCCAGGAAAACCCGCTGGCCATCATCTATTCCTCTTCGTTCAGCGAAGTGCAGGACTACGTCTCCCTCACTGGTCACGTCTGGGCACCGGCGTGTCTGACCATCTCCAACTTCACCTGGAACCAGCTCTCCGAGCAGGATCAGGCCGCAGTGCAGAAGAGCGCCGACGAATGGCGTGACAAGCAGCGCGCGATGACCCAGAAGGATGACGCCGAGCTGGTCGCCAAGCTGGAAGAAGCAGGCATGCAGGTCAACGAGGTCGACACCGCGCCCTTCAATGCCAAGGTGCAGGGTGTGTGGGCCGAGTACACCGACGTCTTCGGGCCTGAGCTGATGGGCCTGGTCGAGCAATACCGCAAGGGCGAGTAACGATGTCTTCCGCCTCTCCCTCCGTCAAGCCGCTGGCCGTGTTGTGTGCCGTGCGTACCTTGATGATCACCCTCTCACGTTGGAGCTGCCGGGGCTGTCTGGCCCTGGCTGCCAGCGGAGTCGCCGCGCTGTCGGCACTGGTGATCTGGACCGTCTTCATGCGTTGGGTCATGGGTCAGCCGCCGCACTGGGCAGAAGAGTTGCCGCAGCTGGTGCTGGTATGGACCACCCTGCTGGCCGCGGTGTCCTGCACCCGCAACCGCACTCACCTGAGTGCGGGCCTGCTGCCGCTGCTGGTGCGCTCGATGCGTATCCAGCGCATTACCGGACGCATCACTGACGCCATGATCCTGATCATGCTGCTGTTGCTGGCCAAGGCAGGCATGGATCTGACCGTCATCACGATGCGTCAAACCACCACTGCGCTGCAGATTCCGGCCGGTATCGTCTATCTGTCCGTGCCGCTGTGCTGCACCGCGATGGCACTGGTACAGCTGGAGCACCTGCTGACGCCGACCGCAACCTCCCGTGACACCCTGGCCGATGACGCCCCGTCATCCCCACGCCAAGGAGATGCCTCATGACTCTCGGCGCCCTGGCTCTGCTCGGCGTATTCGCGCTCGGCATCCTCATCGACATTCCCATCGCCTTCGCGCTGTTGATGTCGGCCCTCTTCTACCTGCTGGCCTTCGGTGCCGCGCCCATGATGGTCTCGGCGCAGCAATTCGTGGCCGGGATGGAAAGCTTCACCCTGCTGGCGATCCCGCTGTTCGTGCTCGCCGCCCAGTTGATGAACCGCGCCGGTCTGACCGAACGCCTGGTACGCCTGTGCATGGCGATGGTCGGTGACATCCGCGGCGGTCTGGCGGTGGTCGCGGTGCTCGCCTGCATGATGTTCGGCGCGCTGTCCGGCTCCGGCGTGGCGGACGTGATCGCCATCGGCAGCATGCTGCTGCCCACCATGGCCCGCAACGGCTATGACAAGGGCTTCAGCAGTGCGCTGGTCGGCACCGCCAGCTCCATCGGCACCGTGATTCCGCCCAGCATCGTGATGATCGTCTACGGCACCACCTCCAATACCTCGGTGGGCCAGCTGTTCATGGGCGGCATCATCCCCGGCCTGATGCTGACCGTCGCGCTGGTCGGCGTCGCCCTCTACATGTCACGCAAGCATGGCTGGTCGGGTGGTGTCGCGGCCCGTGTGCCCGGCGAGCGTCGCCGCGCCCTGCTCAGCGCCATGCCGGCCCTGATGGTGCCGGTGATGATCATCGGTGGCATCCGCTTCGGGGTCTTCACGCCCACCGAAGCCGCCGCCTCCGCGATTCTCTACGCCATCATCATCGGCACCTGTGTCTATCGCAGCCTGACCTGGCGCGGCTTCCTGGACAGCGTCAAGGCAACTGCCGAGACCACCGGCGCCATCCTGCTGATCATCGGTGCGGCCGGCATGTTCGCCTGGGGCCTGACCTACGAGCAGGTGCCGCAGGCCATCGCCCAGCTGATCGGCGAATTCACCGACAGCCGCATCAGCGTCCTGCTGCTGCTGACCGCCGTGCTACTGGTGCTGGGTTCCTTCATGGAAAGCGTGGCGATCATCATCATCGTGACGCCCATCGTGATGCCGCTGCTAGCGCAATACGGCATCAGTCCGGTGCACTTCGGGGTACTGCTGACCGTCAATCTGGCCATCGGCGCCAATACGCCGCCGCTGGGCATCGACCTGATGGCCGCCTGTCGCATCGCCGGTATCAACGTCAGCGATTCGCTGCGCCCGCTGGGCCTGATGCTGGGCGCGATGCTGACCGTGCTGATGCTGATCACCTTCATTCCGGAACTCGTGCTGTTCCTGCCCAACCTGATGGAGGGCTGAGTGATGACCACCGCCATGGACCACAAGCTTCCCCAGCGCTGGCTGTTCGTGCCGGGTGACGACGCCGCCCGTCTGCAGGCCGCCCTCACCAGCGGCGCCGATGCCATCGTGGTCGATCTCGAAGAGTTCACCCCGGCCGCCGGACGCAAGCTTGCCATCAGTCGCTTCGCCGACTTCGCCAGACGCGCCCGTGCCCTGAAGGTGTGGCCGGCCGTGCGCCTCAACCTGCTGGAGCACGGCGGTCGCGACGAACTGGCAGAGCTGATCAGCACCACCCTGGGCGATCCCACCGGGACTCCCGCCGCCATCTTCCTGCCCGCCGTCGAGCAACGCGCCCAGCTGGCTGCGCTGGATGACGCCCTCGCCGAGCAGGAAGCCCTGCATGGCCTGACACGGGGCAGTCTGAAGAGCGTCGCGACGCTGGAAAGCCAGGCCGGACTGCTGGCCGCCGAGGAACTGCTCGCCGCGGGCGATGACACGCCACGCCTGCTGGGAGCACTGATCGGTACCGGGGATCTGGCTGCGGATCTGGGCCTGATGCCCGACCAGCCCGCCGCCACCATCACCGAGACGCTCAAGCCGTGGCGTCAGCGGTTGGCGCGGGCCTGCAAGACCCATCGCCGGCTGGCCATCGATGGCCCGTGGCGCTGGAAGCACGGGCTGGGCACCGACCAGCACTGGGCCAATCAGCAGGGGCTGCAGGCGCGTTGCGTCATCTACCCCGAACAGCTCGA
>NZ_CFDJES010000135.1:5378-7266 GCF_983723665.1 Cobetia sp.
CAGATCCGTCTGCACGGCACCAAGCGTGTCTTCCTGGTGCCGGGCGAAAGCTACCTGCCGTGCATCGATGCGCTCAATGAGCACAAGGGCGCCATCGAGCCCATCGTCTGCCGCCAGGAAAGTGGCGCAGGCTACATGGCCGAAGCCTACGGCAAGCTGACCAACGAGCCGGGCGTGTGCTTCGTCACCCGTGGCCCGGGCGCCACCAACGCCTCCATCGCCGTGCACACCGCCTATCAGGATTCCACGCCGATGATCCTGTTCATCGGTCAGGTCGGGGGCGACTTCATCGAGCGCGAAGCCTTCCAGGAAATCGATTACCGCCGCATGTTCGGCGAGATGACCAAGTGGGTCGCGCAGATCGACGACACCTCGCGCATTCCGGAATACATCGCGCGTGCCTATCAGGTGGCACGCAGCGGCCGTCCGGGACCGGTGGTGCTGGCACTGCCCGAAGACACCCTGTGGGGCGAAGCCCAGGTCGCGGACGTCAAGCCGCACCCGCGTCTGGCCACCTATCCGGGTCAGCCGCAGCTGGATGAGCTCAAGCGCCTGCTCGCGACTGCCGAGCGCCCCTTCCTGCTGGTCGGTGGCAGCGGCTGGACCCGCGATGCCCAGGTCGCGCTGGAAGGCTTCGCCGAGCGTTTCGATATCCCCACCGGTGTCGCCTGGCGCCGTCTGGAGTGCGTCGATGCCGAACTGCCGCAATTCGCCGGTCACGTCGGCATGGGCATGCATGACGCGCTGCGTCAGCAGCTGGTCGAGAGTGATCTGGTGATCGCCGTCGGCACCCGTATCGGCGAAGCCACCAGCGAAGGCTACAGCTGGATCCAGTCGCCGGTGCCGACCCAGAAGCTGGTGCACATCTACGCAGACCCGGAAGAGCTGGGCCGTGTCTATCAGCCGACGCTGGCCATCAATACCGACGTCAACGGCTTCGCACTGGCGCTCTCCACCCTGTCCCCGGATAGCGCACCGCGCTGGTCCGGCATTACCCGCGAGGCGCGCGCCGCCTATCTGGCCACGCTGGAAGAGCAGCCGTCGCCGGGCCCGCTGAGCCTGGACAAGGTCAGCCTGACCGTCGACCGCATTCTCGATGGCAAGGGCTGCATCAGCGTCGGCGCCGGCAACTACGCGCTCTACGCACACCGCTACGTGCGCTTCCGTGGCCTGGGCAGCTCGCTGGCCCCGACCGTCGGTTCCATGGGTTATGGCCTGCCCGCCGCCATCTCCAGCAAGCTGGAATTCCCGGAACGCCCCGCCGTCTGCTACGCCGGTGATGGCTGCTTCCAGATGAACCTGCAGGAACTGGGCGTGGCACTGCAGTACCGCCTCGGCGTCGTGGTGCTGGTGTTCAACAACGGCATGTGGGGCACCATCCGCGCCCACCAGGAAAACGACTTCCCGGGCCGCGAGATCGCGCTGACCTTCACCAACCCGGACTTCGCCGCGCTGGTCACCGCCTACGGCGGCCTGGGTCAGGTGGTGGAGAAGGACGAGGACTTCGAGGAAAGCTTCAAGCGCGCCCTGGAATTCGCCGACCGCGAGCGTCTGCCGGCCCTGATCGAGCTGCGCTATGACCCGGACGGCATCGCCCCGGGCAAGCTGCTCAGCGGCATCCGTGAAGATGCCCTCACGCGTAACGCGGCCGAGTAAGTCACAGGGAGGCGCTCCTTCCCGCCTTCGGACGACCTTCCCGTCGCCCGAAGGCGGGAAGGTCGCCAGTCAGAACAGTTGAACCATGCCGCCAGAGCGCGACGACAGGAGTCATACAACAACATGTCCACTACCACTACCCCTTCAGCTCCCTCTGCCAATACCGAACAGACCCAGCAGATTCTGGATAGCCTCGCCCTGCGCGTCGATGGCAAGCGCCTGTGGGACGCGC
>NZ_CFDJES010000136.1:0-4693 GCF_983723665.1 Cobetia sp.
GCGCTCGGCAAAGGCTTCGGCGAGACGGTCCGCCAGCGCCTTGACCATGATGGCGTTGTAATCATCGCCCGCCGCCTCATACTCCCTGGCCAGTTCATCCGCGCCATGCCCGGTGGTCACGGCGAAGCCACCGATCCAGTCCGGCTTGCCGCTGTCACGCGGGGCGATGAAGTCGGCGAGACTGTGACAGACGCCATCACGATTCTTGGTCATTTGCTGACGGATATGATGCAGGCGCTCGACCACCTGGGTACGTGACTCATCGGCGTAGACTTCCAGGGTGTCGTCGTCGACACAGTTGGCCGGCCAGAAGCCGATCACGCCACGTGCCAACAGCACCTTGCCATCGATCAGTTTGCGCAGCATCACCCTGGCATCGGCAAACAGCGAACGCGCCGCTTCCCCGACAATTTCATCCTGCAGAATCTTCGGGTACTTGCCCGCCAGCTGCCAGCTCATGAAGAAGGGCGTCCAGTCGATGCGCTCGACCAGTTCATTCAGATCGTAGTCATCGAAGACCTTGAGGCCGGTGAAGCTGGGGGCCGGCGGTATGTAATGCTCCCAGTCCGGCTGGAAACGGCGCTTGCGCGCCTCGCGGTAGTCGAGATCCGCGGCCTTGGGGCGGCGCTTGGCGTTGCGCTCGCGTACCACGGCGTACTCGGTGCGAATCTGATCGACATAGGCTGCCTTGAGTTCCGGCGAGAGCAGGCGCGAGGCCACGCCCACCGCGCGCGAGGCGTCGGTGACATAGATGACCGGCTGATCATACTGCGGTTCGATCTTGACTGCGGTGTGTGCCTTGGACGTAGTCGCACCACCGATCAGCAGCGGCAACTCGAACCCACGGCGCTGCATCTCCCTGGCGACATTGACCATCTCGTCCAGCGACGGTGTGATCAGCCCCGAAAGCCCGATGATGTCGGCCTTCTCGTCGATGGCGGTCTGCAGGATCTTCTCCGCCGGCACCATCACGCCCAGGTCGATCACCTCATAGTTGTTGCACTGAAGCACCACGCCGACGATGTTCTTGCCGATGTCGTGGACATCGCCCTTGACGGTTGCCATGACGATCTTACCCTTGGCCTGGGTCTCGCCGCTCTTCTCGGCCTCGATGAAGGGGATCAGGTGGGCGACCGCCTGCTTCATGACGCGCGCTGACTTCACCACCTGGGGCAGGAACATCTTGCCCGCGCCGAACAGGTCACCGACCACATTCATGCCGTCCATCAGCGGCCCTTCGATGACCTCGATGGGCCGGGCTGCCTGCAGGCGCGCCTCTTCGGTATCTTCCTCGATATGGACGGTGATGCCCTTGACCAGCGCGTGCTCGATGCGCTTGTTGACTGACCAGCTGCGCCATTCGAGGTCCTCCTTCTTCTCACCGCTGCTGCCATCGCCCTTGTACTTGTCGGCGATGTCGAGCAGACGCTCGGTGCTGTCATCGCGGCGGTTGAGCACCACGTCCTCGACGGCGTCGCGCAGCTCCCGGGGCAGGTCATCGTAGAGCGCCAGCTGGCCGGCGTTGACGATGCCCATACTCAGGCCTGCCTGGATGGCGTGATAGAGGAACACCGAGTGGATCGCTTCGCGGACCGGATTGTTGCCACGGAACGAGAAGGACACATTGGAGACGCCACCGGAAATCATCGCGTGGGGCAGGTTGTCATGAATCCAGCGCGTGGCCTCGATGAAATCGACCCCGTAGTTGTTGTGCTCCTCGATGCCGGTGGCGATGGCGAAGATGTTGGGGTCGAAGATGATATCCTCGGCCGGGAAGCCGATGTCATCGACCAGCATCCGGTAGGCGCGCTCGCAGATCTCGATCTTGCGCTGATAGGTATCGGCCTGGCCGACATCATCGAAAGCCATGACCACCACGGCGGCGCCGTGACGGCGACAGATCTGCGCCTGCTGACGGAAGCTTTCCTCGCCTTCCTTAAGCGAGATGGAATTGACCACCGCCTTGCCCTGAATGCACTTGAGCCCCGCCTCGATGATGTCCCACTTCGAGGAGTCGACCATGATCGGCACGCGCGAGATGTCCGGCTCCGAGGCGATCAGGTTCAGGAAGCGCACCATGGCCTCCTGTGACTCCAGCATGCCCTCATCCATGTTGACGTCGATGACCTGGGCGCCGTTCTCGACCTGCTCGAGGGCGACTTCCAGCGCGGTGGTGTAGTCCTCCTCCTTGATCAGGCGACGAAAGCGCGCAGAGCCGGTGACGTTGGTACGCTCACCGACATTGACGAACAGCGAGTCCGGCTGGATGTTGAAGGGCTCAAGCCCCGACAGGCGGCAGGCCGGCGCGATCTCCGGCACCTTGCGCGGCGGGTACTGGGCCACCACGCGCTTGACCGCCTGGATGTGCTGCGGGGTGGAGCCACAGCAGCCACCGATGATGTTGAGCAGGCCCGCGGCGGCGAAGGAGCCGATGATCTCGGCCATCTCGTCCGGGGTCTGGTCGTACTCGCCGAACTCGTTGGGCAGGCCGGCGTTGGGGTGCGCGGAGACAAAGGTATCGGCCTTCTCGGACAGCTCACGCAGATAGGGGCGTAGCTCCTCGGCGCCCAGCGCGCAGTTGAGGCCGATGCTCAGCGGGCGCGCGTGACGCACCGAGTTCCAGAAGGCTTCGGTGGTCTGGCCGGACAGCGTACGTCCCGAGGCATCGGTGATGGTGCCGGAAATCATCACCGGTAGGCGCGGATGACCTTCGTCGAACAGCTCCTCGAGGGCGTAGATCGCCGCCTTGGCATTCAAGGTGTCGAAGATGGTCTCGATCAGGATCAGGTCCGCGCCACCCTCGAAGAGCGCCAATGCGGCCTCGCGGTAGTTATCGCGCAGAATATCGAAGGTGACATTGCGCTTGGCGGGGTCATTCACGTCCGGCGAGATGGAGCAGGTGCGGCTGGTCGGGCCGAGCACCCCGGCGACGAAGCGCGGGATACCAGTCTCGGCGGCCACGGCATCCGCCGTCTTGCGCGCCAGGCGTGCCGATTCGAGATTGATCTCGTGGACCAGCCCCTGCATGCCGTAATCGGACTGCGACAGCTGAGTGGCATTGAAGGTGTTGGTCTCGACGATATCGGCGCCGGCCTCGAAGTAGGCGCGGTGGATCACCTCGACGATGTCCGGCCGGGTCAACGCCAGCAGGTCGTTGTTGCCCTTGATGTCGCTGGGCCAGTCGGCGAAGCGCTCGCCACGGAAGTCTTCCTCCTCCAGCCCGTAGCTCTGCAACATGGTGCCCATGCCGCCATCGAGGATCAGGATACGTTCCTGCAGCGCCTGGCTCAGCGCGTCGGGCAGGGGCAGAGAATAGGGAACAGGGGATAGGGCTTGCGCCATGACGGACTCCAGCGTGCGTGACCTGTCGCGTTGTCTCCCGAACGTGTAACTCTCATTACCAGGCCAGTACTTTGCCAAGCCAGTACCTTCTGAGCCAGTACCTTGCCGAGAAAGTCACACGCCACAGGCGCGAACTCATTGCTATTGAGAGGCGCTGGCGAGGGATCCGTTCACGAAATCCCCGCCTGGCCAGTTTGGGATATCGTATCAGACTGCAGAGTCGTCACGATGAGCATGATTCATGCGCAACATGAGTCAGTCAGGAGTGCCGGCAAGGGAGTGGCTGCGTGCAGGGCACCAAACCCGAGTGATTTGCTCAGGATTGCGAGTGCAGCAGGTTTTCCTTAACATGGAGCCATTAGTCACCTGACATCAAGAGAGTCTCTGCGCCATGAGTGAGAGCATCCAGATTACCGATAGCGCCCAGGAGTATCTTGCCGAGCTGCTCGAGAAGCAGAACGTCGAAGGCATCGGCGTGCGCATCTTCATCACCCAGCCGGGCACGCCGTATGCCGAGACCTGTCTCGCCTACTGCCGTCCTGGCGAGGAAGAGCCGACGGATGAGATCCTGGATCTGCCGAAGCTGAAGGTCTATCTCGACACGCACAGCGTGCCGTTCCTGGAAGAAGCGACCGTCGACTTCAATGCCGATCGCATGGGGGGGCAGCTGACCATCAAGGCGCCGAACGCCAAGATGCCCAAGGTCAACGCCGACAGCCCGCTGGAAGACCGCATCAACTATCTGCTCTACAGCGAGATCAACCCGGGCCTGGCGGCTCATGGTGGCGAGATCAAGCTGGTGCAGCTGACCGAAGAGCAGGTCGCCGTACTGCAGTTCGGTGGCGGTTGCCAGGGCTGCTCCGCCGTCGATCTGACGCTGAAGGATGGTGTCGAGAAGACGCTGATGGAGCGTATCCCGGAACTGACCGGTGTGCGTGACGTCACCGATCACACCGACACGACCAACGCCTACTACAGCTGATGTCGGGTCTGGCTTCAGGACTGAGATCAGGGTCGAAGCCAAGTACAGGCCAGAAACGCAATCTCCCATCGATTTTCGGTGGGAGATTTTTTTATGGGCGCGACGTCAGCCTGTAAGGCTGAGGCAATCTGACGCGAGCCTGTGACATCCAGACCCGGGCATACAGCGTATGAAGGGAGGTTCGGGGAAGTCGCTGCGTCAAGTATTAGTTTTATCTGGTATCGTAGCAGTATCTTTTTCATGCTGGCCGCGCCCATCGGCTGGCCGGCGTGACGCGTTTTTCGTCGAACGTTTCCTCCCATCGTCAAGAGATAGCCTTCATGAGTCTGGCCAACCTGCGCTTTCGCACCATCAACATCATCATCTGTG
>NZ_CFDJES010000136.1:4793-7263 GCF_983723665.1 Cobetia sp.
GCAAGACGCTCAAGCTGCTGGCCACGGTGGCCCCGGTGGTCAATGGCCTGGCGCTGGCGATGATCGTGGTGCTGATCGGCATCTCGATGTGGCTGTTCGGACGTTATGTGCTGGTACCGATACGTCGTCTGACCCAGACCATGAATACCCTGGCCAATGACGATGTCAGCGTGGTGATCGACAGCACCCAGCACACCAATGAAGTGGGCCAGATGGCGCGGGCGCTGCAGAAGTTCAAGTACAACATCATCGAGAGCAACAATTACAAGAAGCGCATCACGCAACTGGCGATGCATGATTCTCTGACGGGGCTGCCCAATCGACAGCATTTCTATGAGCGGGTCGAGCATTGGCTCGGAAGCGTCAATGGCGAGGGCGGGCAGCTGGCGTGCCTGATGCTGGACATCGACAAGTTCAAGCCCATCAATGACACCCATGGCCATGCCGCCGGGGATGTGGCGCTCAAGGTGATCGCGGAGCGACTCAACCAGGTGGTGCGCAAGGACGATTTCGTCGCGCGCCTGGGAGGCGATGAGTTCGTGGTGCTGGTCCACAATGCCGACATCCAGGCGAATCTGGGCCGTCACGGCGAACTCGCCCAGCTGGCCCAGCGCATCATCGACAGTCTGGGCAAGCCATTCCTGTATGAAGAGCACAAGCTGGAAGTGGGCTGCAGTATCGGGATTGCCATCGCCCCTCAGCATGGCAGCGACCGTGAACAGCTATCACACAATGCAGACATGGCGCTCTACGCCGCCAAACATGAAGGACGCAATTGCGCGGTGCAGTTCAGCCGCCATGATGAGCTGGGCCAGATTGTCGCGATCGCCAGCAAGAAGCGTGAGGTGCAGAAACAGCAGTGATGGAAGCCCTGGGGCTCAAGCACTAGTGCAGAACCCGACTCAGCGGCAGTGGCAACGAAAACAAGGCCAGATGCCGGATGAGCAGGCAATCAAACGGCGCCCCTCGGGGCGCCGTCTTGCGTCTAGTGGGGACAAACCCCCAACGGGTGGTAGACAAGGGCGAGTGTTGCCCGGTTTAAGCCCCAGCTTGCCCGCTCACCGATACGGGGCTTTGGGATAATTTTGCGTTATCCATACGCTTCACGAGAATAATTTATGGTTTGCGATACCCATAACGGTTTGTTATGGTTTATAGCGAATTCGCCAACTGCGAAATATTTTATGAAAACCATGACAATGACTTCCACGATTCAGGGCTTGGCCCACCACACCCACGATGCCGTGATCAACCGCGCCAGTGCGCCGTTGTTCATCCGTCAGCCGACTACCGATGATGGCTGGGGCATCTACGAGCTGGTCAAGGCCTGCCCGCCGCTGGACCTCAATTCAGGGTATTCGTACGTTTTGCTGGCCACGCAGTTCCGTGACAGCTGCGCCATCGCAACTGATGAGGAAGGTGAGGTCGTCGGCTTCGTTTCCGGTTACACCCGCAACGACGCCCCGCAGACCTTCTTCCTGTGGCAGATCGCCGTCGGTGAGAAGGCGCGTGGGACTGGCTTGGCACGTCGCTTGATCGAAGCTGTGATGAAGCGTCCCGAAATGGCGCACGTGCGTCATCTCGAGACCACCATCACGCCGGACAACGAGGCGTCCTGGGCATTGTTCACTCGCCTCGCCGAGCGCTGGCAAGTGCCGCTGCACTCGCGTGAGTACTTCTCCTCAGACCAGCTGGGTGGCGAGCACCTTGCCGAAAACCTGGTGCGCATCGGGCCGTTCCTGCCAAGCGATATCTGAGTGCTCGACGTGCTCAAGGCTTGTGTGCAGCCAGAGCCCATGTGCAGCGCGGGCGAATAGCAAGCCGCAAGCAGTCCCGGACGGGACGCCGTCATGATTCTTGTGTCGGTCGTCGAGAAGAATCACGTCCCGTCCGGCAGATGTTCACGACAGGAAGGTTGTGACATCTCCTGCTGACCCCATGTGTTAGCGAGGTGGGGGCAGTGTCATTCGTTGGATCGTCTTTACATTCTGGTATGGCCATTTCAGTACGCGGCCATCCATCACCAGGGAGGTGACAGCATGAATACGCAGATTCTCGAACAGATGGAATCCGAGGTACGCACTTATTCGCGTTCTTTCCCGACCGTTTTCACCAAGGCGCAGAATGCCCACCTGTTCACCGAGGACGGCAAGCGCTACATCGATTTCCTCGCCGGTGCCGGTGTGCTCAACTACGGGCATAACCATCCGGTACTTAAGAAGGCACTGGTCGATTACATCAGCAATGATGGCATCATCCACGGCCTGGATATGTGGACTTCCGCCAAGCGCGATTTCCTCGAAGCGCTGGAGGAAGTGATCCTCAAGCCGCGTGGTCTGGACTACAAGGTCCACTTCCCGGGGCCGACCGGCACCAATGCGGTCGAAGCTGCCATTCGTCTGGCTCGCAAGGTCTCCGGCCGCCACAACATCGTGTCGTTCACCAACGGCTTCCATGGTGTGACCATGGG
>NZ_CFDJES010000137.1:0-7229 GCF_983723665.1 Cobetia sp.
AGCCACGCTTCAGTTCTTGCTCAGTTCTGTCACGACATGGTCAGCGCCCTGCAGTCCGAAATGAACCTTGTCGCCTACATTAATACCTTCCAATAGCGTCGGATCAGCCACCTTGAAGGCCATCTGCATCGCTGGCCAGTTGAGTGCCTCGATGGGGCCGTGGGCCAGGGTAATCTTCTGCGACTGTGGGTCGATAGCCTTGACCACGCCATCGCCCTCAACGGCTTTGGTCTGGTTCTGCCCCGATGATGACTTCATGTCCATATTCTGTATTTCCGCTGCCATGACAGGTAGTGTCTGGGTGGCCAGCACCAGCGTGGCAGCGGTCAGCAATGGACGAATCAGCTTATTCATGGGTAAATCCTCATAAGATGTGGAACGGTTAATCTTGTGTTGCATGATGAGAAATGGCGGCTCGATGACGCGGGGTACGCATCAGGCGATACACGATGGGCACCAGAAGCATTGAAACGAATGGGGCGGTAATCATCCCTCCGACCATTGGCGTGGCAATGCGGCTCATGACTTCCGATCCGGTACCGCTGCCTACCATGATCGGGATAAGTCCGGCGAGAATAACGGCTACAGTCATCGCTTTGGGACGTACGCGCAGTACTGCCCCTTCCTGAATAGCGGCATCGAGCGTCTGCGGCTCAAGAGTGCCATCTGCCGCGCGATAGCGTTCAATGGCCTGCTTGAGATAAAGCAGCATCACGACACTGAACTCGGCCGAGACGCCGGCCAATGCAATGAATCCTACCCCTGTGGCAATCGACATGTTGTAGCCGAGCAGATAAAGCAGCCACACCCCGCCAACCAGCGCGAAAGGCAGCGTGCTCATCAGCAGCACAGCTTCACCGATCCTGCGAAATGTCAGGTAAAACAGTACGAAGATAATTAACAGTGTGGCCGGTACGACGAGCTTGAGCCGCGCATTGGCACGTTGCATATATTCGAACTGGCCCGAGTAAGCGATCGAGGTACCGGGTGCGAGTTTGACCTGCTGACCGACCACCTCTTGCAGATCGGCGACTACCGAGCCGAGATCACGGTCGCGTACGTCGACATACACCAGCGTGGTCAGGCGTGCGTTCTCGCTCTTCAACATCGGCGGGCCTTCGCTCAGGCTGATATTCGCCACGCTATCGAGAGTGATCTGCGCGCCGCTGGCGGTAAGAATCGGTAGCTGGCGCATCTCTTCGAGCGAATCTCGCACGGCGCGTGGATAGCGCACGTTGATCGGATAGCGGGCCAGCCCTTCGACTGATTCGGCGATGTTCTTGCCACCGATCGCTGAGGAAATGATTGCCTGCACATCATTGATATTGAGCCCGTAGCGCGCCGCTGCTGCTCGGTCGATATTAATATCGACGTAGCGCCCGCCCTTGAGGCGCTCAGCCAGGGCCGAGGTCACCCCGGGCACCTTCTTCGCTGCCTGTTCGACCTGCTGGGCAATACGGTCAAGTTGAGTAATGTCGGTACCTGAAACCTTGACCCCAATCGGGCTTTTGATACCGGTGGCAAGCATGTCGATGCGGTTACGAATCGGCGGCACCCACACGTTGGTCAGGCCCGGTACCTGCACAATGCGATCAAGCTCCTCAACCAGCTTGTCAGGCGTCATACCAGGCCGCCACTCGTCACGTGGTTTAAAACGAATCGTTGTCTCGAACATGGTCAGGGGCGCCGGATCAGTAGCCGTTTCGGCGCGGCCGGCCTTGCCGAACACGCTTTCCACTTCAGGCACGGTCTTGATCAGGCGGTCGGTCTGCTGCAGCAATTGCGATGCCTTGCCCACCGATAGCCCCGGCAGGGCAGAGGGCATGTAGAGCAGGTCGCCTTCATCGAGTGGTGGCATGAATTCGCTGCCCAACCGATTGATGGGCCAGGCCGCGCTTGCCAACAACACCAGCGCCAGAAAGATCGTGGTTTTGGGGCGACGCAGCGTGACGTTGAGCAGCGGCCGGTATAACCAGATCAGCAGCCGGTTGAGCGGGTTGCGGTTCTCATCGGGAATTCGGCCGCGAATCCAGTAGCCCATCAATACCGGGATGAGGGTAATCGACAGGCCTGCCGCACCGGCCATGGCATAGGTCTTGGTGAATGCCAGCGGCCCGAACAGGCGACCTTCCTGAGCCTGCAGCGTGAACACCGGAATGAATGACAGCGTGATGATCAGCAGGCTGAAGAAGAGGGCTGGCCCTACTTCGGCAGCGGCATCGCCGATGACCGCCCAGCGGCGTTCTCCCTTGAGCACCTGCCCCGGATTGGCATGGTGCCAGGCCTCGAGCTTCTTGTGGGCGTTCTCGATCATGACCACGGCAGCATCGACCATTGCGCCAATGGCAATGGCCAGACCGCCCAGCGACATGATGTTGGCATTGATGCCCTGCCACTGCATGATCATAAAGGCAACCAGCAGACCCAGCGGCAGCGACAGGATCGCGACGAAAGCCGAGCGCAGATGCCAGAGAAACAATACACACACCAGCGCGACGACGATGAACTCTTCGATCAGCTTGTGGCTCAGGTTCTCGACAGCGTTCTCGATCAGCTGGCTGCGATCATAGGTGGGCACAATTTCGACGCCTTCGGGCAGGCTGCCCTTTAGCGTGGCTAGTCTGTCCTTGACCGCCTCTATCGTCGCCAGCGCATTGCCGCCGGAGCGCAGTACCACCACGCCGCCCACCACTTCGCCTTCGCCGTTGAGCTCGGCAATGCCGCGACGCATCTCGGGCCCGAGCTGAATCCTCGCCACGTCACCCAGCGTGACCGGGACGCCCTCGGCACTGGCCCTGAGCGGAATGTGCTGGAAGTCCTCAAGCGACTCGAGGTAGCCGGACGCCCGCACCATGTACTCGGTTTCGGCAAGTTCAAGCACCGAGCCGCCGGTTTCCTGGTTGGCATTCTGAATGGCCGAGATGACCTGACGCTGTGTAATGCCATAAGCGGCCAGTTTCGCTGGGTCAAGCACCACCTGGTACTGCTTGACCATACCGCCGATGGTAGCGACTTCGGCAACGCCGGGCAGACTCTTGAGCTCATATTTCAGGAACCAGTCCTGCAGGCTACGCAACTGGGACAGATCGTGCTGGCCGCTGCGATCAACCAGTGCGTATTCATACACCCAGCCCACGCCGGTCGCATCAGGGCCCAGCACTGGCGTGACATCATTGGGTAGCTGGCCCTGGGCCTGGCTCAGATACTCGAGCACCCGCGAACGCGCCCAGTAAAGGTCGGTATCGTCGTCGAACAGCACGTAGACATAGGAATCGCCGAAGAACGAATAGCCGCGTACCGTTTTGACCCCCGGAACCGACAACATCATGGTCGAAAGCGGGTAGGTCACCTGCTCTTCGACCAGCTGTGGCGCCTGACCGGGATAGGGGGTACGGACGATGACCTGCACATCGGACAGGTCCGGCAGTGCATCGAGCGGCATATTCTTGACCGAGACCACGCCGGCAACGGCGATGAATACAGTTGCCAGCAGCACCAGAAAGCGGTTGCCGATTGACCAGCGAATCACGCGTGCAATCATTGTGCGCCTCCGCTTTGCTGCAGCTGATCGATAACGTAACCGCTATCACCTTCGCGCATCGTGAAGGTCACGGTGTCGCCGACCTCAATATCTTCCGTCAATCCTGGGTCGGCCAGTTCGAATGGCATCGTCATCGCTGGCCAATCGAGCGCCGGGATGGGCTCATGCGACAGGGTAATCTGCGTGGCAGACAAGTCCTCGACACGTCCGCGGCTTTCAATCGACGCACTGCTGGCCTCTTCAGCCGACATGCTGCTCTGGGCGTCCATATTCATGTTGCCCATGGCTTCCGCGTTGCCAGTGCCCGCACTCTCTGTATCACCGAGACGATCGAGTGCACCGGCCAGACTGGCCTCGGAGTCGATCAGGAACTGACCCGATGCCACGACGCGCTGGCCTTCCTGCAGCCCATCGCGTATCTCGGTCTGCTGACCGGACTGTCTTCCCAGGGTAACGGTTACCGGCGTGAAGCCACCCTCACCGTCAGCGACGAGCACATAGTCGCGTTGACTGCCGTGCAGCACGGCCTCACTGGGTACGGTCAGTACGCTTTCTGCGGTGCTTTCAAGCTGGACACGCGCAAACATGCCGGGACGCAGGCGCAGCTCGGGGTTGGGCAGCGCGATGCGCACCTGCAGCGTACGGCTGGACGGATCATTTGTGGGCAGCACGGCAATCACCTGACCCTCGAACGTCTCGCCAGGATAGGCGGTCAACCGCGCTGTGGCAGACTGACCGACGCGGACCCGGCCGGCCTGGACTTCAGGCACAGCGGCTTCGAGCCAGACGGTGTCCAGCCCGTTGATCACTGCCAGTGGCGCACCTTTCTCCAACGCCATTCCTGCCCGGACATCGAGACGCTGCACGGTGCCGCCAATCGGCGCATGCATCGTGATGACGGGTTGGGCCCGGCGGTTTTTTTCGACACGCTCGATCAAGGCTGACGGCATTCCCATCAGTATCAGCCGTTGACGCGTAGCATTAATCAGAGTGCGATCATGGGTATTGAGCACAGCCAGATACTCTTCCAGCGCACCGCCCCAGGCGGGGATAAGCAGATCGGCCAGGGGCGCGCCCTGCTTGATCACATCACCCGGCGCAAGATCGTAGCTGCGCTCGACGAATCCTGAGCTGCGCGTCTGGACGATCGCTACATCGCGGTCGTTGAACTGCACGTTGGCGGCAGCCTCGATAGCGCTGGTGAGCGCGGTACGGGTAACCTGGACGGTGCGTACGCCAAGGTTCTGTACCACCCCCGGATTGATCCTGACGGCAGCATCTGTATTACCAGCTTCGTCGGCATACTTGGGTACCAGTGCCATATCCATGAACGGGGATTGCCCCGGCTGGTCGAAGTGCTGATCCGGCACCATCGGGTCATACCAGTACAACACCTCGCGCTGTTCACTCTGGTCCTGCGCTTTTTTGGATGCAGGCTCAGTCCCTGATGTATCCCGATGAATCAGCCAGGAGGTGATGCCCACGTTAGCAGCGGTCACGGTAACCAACAGGGCAGCCACTTTAAGCGTATTCTTATTCATTCATGGGCTCCCCATAGGAAAAGTGAAGCTGCATCGCGATCAGATCGCGCTGTTGTTTGAGATCAATGATGCGCAGGCGTTGGTCGATCAGTTCGCGGCGTGCGGCCAGGATGGCGTCGAGAGTGCTCTGGCCGTTTTTGTAGGCGACGTACTGCAGCTCGACTTTCTGATTGGCGAGATCAAGCCAGGTGGTTTGCGCTCGATTGAGCTGTTGGGATAGTGCGGCGTAGTCGGCCAGCTGATGGTCCAGCTCACTCATTTGCTCACGCAGCAATGCATCGTATTCGAACTGAAGGCGTTCCACGGTGTGCTGACGGGCACGAATTGTCGGGTCCTGACGGCTGCCGGAGAACAGCGGCAGATCAAACGACACCTGTGCCGAGACCATGTCGCCGTAGCGTTCATCACGATGCTGGTAGGCCAGTTCAACGCCCCAGTCAGGACGCTTTTCGGCCTTCGCTTCAGCGAGTCTGGCCTCGGCAATGCGAGTCTGAGCACTCAAGGCAAGTACTTCGGGATAGCGTTTCAGACGTGTGCGCAGGGCTTCCGGCGCAATGGCAAAAGAAGGCGGTGTCCCTTCAAGCGGCTCATCGGCCGCATCGCCCACATAGCGGCGAAGCTCGGCGATGGCTGCGATCCGCTCGCTTTCCAGAGCGTCACGTCGGTCGGCAAGTTCGGCCACGGCTTGTCTGGCAAGCACACTGTCAGTCAGCGGGGCGCTGCCTGATGCGATCTGAGCCTGAACGGTAGTCGTGAGAAGGCGGTTTTCTTGGTCGAGTTCATCAAGCTGTTCAAGCTTGCGTTCCAGGTAGTAGCGCTTGAACCAGGCCTGCGCCGTATGGTGATGCACCATGAGATGCACCACAGAACGCAATGCCTGGGCATTTCCCAACTCGGCCTCGGCAATGGTCTTGCGGGCATGACGCTTGGCGCCATTGGGTATGGACTGCGATAAACCGATGCGCTGCATCGTCATCATGCTATCTGTCAGGCTGCCCCTGTCGGGGCCGGAAACGGGATAGTTGGTGACACCAAGACTTAGTCTGGGGTCAGGCAGTGCATCGGCAGGCTCAATCAATTCACGAGCGCTGGCGATACCAGACATGCTGGCAGCCAGTTCGGGGGCGTTTTGTACGCCTATTGCAAGGGCATCATTAAAGCTTAGTGATGAGGCATGAACGCCTCCGGCCATGCCCAGCCAGCCAATCATTAGCCAGCCAAACAGGACATGATATCTGTGAAGATACATGCTCTAACTCCAGATTTTTCAACGCACAGTCGTGCTTAACCTCGCAGTCGATAGAAGCTGCGAAAGTTGAATCTCAGTAGGGAGTCAGCTCAAACGAGGAGGGCGCCATAAGCCGTCGGTAGAACGGAAAACGGCAGGCGGGTCATACAGCAGAGGGGAAACGCGAACGGGATGTAAGGTATAGATGGATAAATTCGAGTTGGAGATATATAGCGCCATGCCGACAACACAGTCCTGCATTGGCGGGCATTTATCGCTCGAGTCGGGTTGTGATGCGAAATTTTGTGCCATCACATCACAATCCTGCTGGTCAGGTGCATCATGCATCATGAATGTTCCTGGCATCATCTCGCACTGCTCACCAACACCTGACGACGCCAACCCAAGGGCTGGAATCGATAGTGTCAATATCGCAATGAGAATAAGCCTGATGAACATCATGAGATGAAGCAGGTCCTGTGCAAAATTTACCCAGCCTTCATGATAAATACACAGAGACAAGAAAAGCCAGCATATTTTTCGCCATCTTCTTCGGTCTGTAATTAGACGTGCAATAGAGCATCCTGAAACAGGAAGTTGTCACACCACTGGCGAAGGCCCCCGGGACCTCTGTTTCCAAAAACCTATCGCTCAGTCATATCTCCATTAGGTATGAAAGCAGAAAATCCAAAGAATGCTGGTGCTCGAAAGCTGTAACGGCCAGCCTTGGCGGGCTCCTGCTCAGTGAACAGGGAAAGCATTGCTGCCATGACTTCTCAGACAGAACCTGACAAGCGACGCTGTATTTTATTGAGTAAAAGGACGAAACGGTTCGCATCCCTCTTGATTTTCCATTCCACATAAATGGCGACATGTCGGCGCGCGTGCGTGAGGTGCTGGAGGAATATTCCGCCGGGGT
>NZ_CFDJES010000138.1:0-7176 GCF_983723665.1 Cobetia sp.
AGAAAGGCATCCTGCCACGCCTCAAGGGCCGCAAGCACTGAGCCAGCCCGAGCCCCCCTTCGTGTCTGCGGCTAGCGAAACCGCCGCTGCGCCAGCAGGCCCTTGACCAACGACGTGATGATCAGCTCGATGGCCAGTGCCATCAGCGCGCCGCCAGCATGGGCCGAACAAGGCCAGGCCTAGGACTGGGGCAGTATTCACATGGCGACATCAGTACTCATGAGTCCATCTTGAGCGCTTTGTTCAGGGCTATCTTGAAGCGCTCGAAATCCTCCACTTGTGGCAAGTGCCCCAGGCCCTCCAGCTCGAACAACTCGGAATCCGGGATCAAGGCTGCGGCGTGCTTGCCCAACTTGTCATAGCGCCCCAGCTCCCGCTCCACGTCTTCCTTTTTCCAGTTGCGCCCGGGTGCGGTTCTGTCACGTGTACCAATGATCAATTTGACCGGGACAGTAAAGTCACCAAATTCAGTGATCACTGGCTGAGTGAAGATCATGTCGTATGTCTTGGCATTGACCCATGCCATGGTGTCCTTGTCCGGCCCCTGTATCTGGCCGGTGATGAAGTCAGTGAGCGAGGAATATTCCGCGTTCCATTCGCCCGCATAATAGTTCTTCTGCTGATAGCGCTTGACACTTTCCGGGGTCTTGGCCAACTCGTTTCTGTAGAAGAAGTTGGTGTCCTTGTAGACCTCATACTCGAGGTAGTTCTCGAGCCCGATCGGATTTACCAGTATCAATTCCTGCGTCGTATCCGGGTACATCAACGCGAAACGACTCGCCAACATGCCGCCCATGGAATGCCCCAGCACTATCGAATCCTTGATCTCGAGAGAGTCCATCAAGTCATGCGTGTGCTTCGCCAAGGCAGCGAACGAGTATTGATAATCCACCGGCTTGGAGGATTTCCCGAACCCGATCTGATCCGGAATCAGCACACCATAACCCAGTGACTGCAGATACCTGGCAGTTGGCGTCCAGTAGTCAGCATTGAAGTTCTTGCCATGCATGAGCGTGACGACAGGCATGCCAGCGGATGGCTTCAGATAGATATAGGCCATTTCCAATGACTGGCGCTGCGAGTCGAACGCAAAATGATTCACGCTGAAGTCGTATTCATAGCCGCTCAACAGAGCATCATACGAAAGAGACGACGTATCGACGGGCTTGTCGGCAAAGGCATTGCCTGCCATCAGCAGGAAACCGGAGAGACACAAGGCCTTTATCGGGGACATTCAATGATTCCTGTATCGAGAAAAGATGAAGCCTTCAGTGGTGTTTCGCATGTTCCATCACGGGAGAATATCGGCCTCGTCTCCCGTTCAGCGGAACCGCCGCTGTGCCAGCAGGCTCTTGACCAGCGGCGTGATGATCAGCTCGATGGCCAGTGCCATCAACGCGCCGGGCACCACCAGCGTATGCGGGCGCGACATGAACGAGCCCTGGATCATCGCGAGCAGGAACGGGAAGTCGACACTGCCGGGATCGCGGAAATGGATCACGACCATCGACTCGGCGTCCGTCGGAATATCCTGCGGCTCGAAGGGGTTGGAGGTATCCACCGTCGGCACGCGCTGGAAGTTGATGTGCGTGCGTGAGAACTGCGGCTGGATATAGCGCACGTAGTCATCCATGCGGCTCAGGATGGTGTCCACTACCGCTTCCTGGGAGTGCCCGCGCAGCTTGGTGTCACGATCGATCTTCTGGATCCACTCCAGATTCATGGTCGGTGCCACCCCGATCAGCAGATCGACATGACGCGCGATGTCATGCTCCGGCGTCACCAGCCCACCATGCAGCCCCTCGTAGAACAGCAGGTCCGTACAATCCGGCAGCGACTGCCATTCGGTGAAGGTGCCGACCTTGTAGCCGGCCTCGATCATGCGCTTGTCTTCGGCATGGATGTAATGACGATGCGTGCCGGAGCCCTGCTCGCCATATTCGACGAACAGCGCTTCCAGACGATCCAGCTGGTTGGCCTCGACCGCGAAGTGAGACAGCTCGCGCTTGCGCTCCGGCGCCTCCTGAAACATGCGCACCAGCTCGTCACGGGTATAACGGTGAAAGGCATCCCCATCCACGTAGGCGGCATGAATCGCCTCACGCGAGAACATGCGCTCGAAGGTGCGCATGACGGTGGTGGTGCCCGCGCCGGAAGACCCCGTCACGGCGATGATCGGATATTCCCGCGACATCAGTTGGCTACCCGGGACGACATGGCTGAAACGGCCTGCTCGATGGCGGCACTGGCGCGCGCGCTCGGCTCCGCCAGCCCCTGCTCGCCAGCGAACACCAGCCCGACGCGCAGCGTCGCCAGTACCGCGTCATCGCTGACACGCAGCAGGCGATGGTGGACACCAAGCCCCTTGCCGGACACGCTGTCGATGGCCGTTTCCACCACGAGGGCGTCGCCCAGCCGGCCCTCGCCCTGATACTGCACGGCGAGATCCGCGACGATGCTCATCAGCCCATCGATGTTCCATTCGGGGAAGCCCAGCGCCTGCCAGGCCTGGCCCCGCGCCTCGTGCGCCAGACTGACCACGCTGTCGTGACCCAGGTGCTGGCCATAGTTGATGTCGCTGACCCGAATCGTCATCGGGTGGCGATGTACCAGGCGGGAAACCGGAAATTCAAGCCGGATACGGTCCATGCAGACTCCTTGTCGGCGAGACAGGAAAAGGGTTCAGGGCGGACGGCGACGCCATCTTTCGACGCCGGTCAGCCTCAAGAAGGAATATAGGATGACTAGGGTTATCGCATGCCCGACACCGACATGACCAGACCCCGACACGATGGTCGTAGGCGCTCAGGGCGTCCAGAGACGCCCCAACGACAAGACCCGGCCTGAGGCCGGGTCTTGTCGTGAAGCAGGCATGTCGCGGGGCGATGGCCCGTGCGACTCAGCGCTTTCAGCTATCGCCGCGCTCGCGAGCGATGGCGCGCCAGGCGATGTCGCGACGCACCAGCATGTCCTGCCAGCTGATGGCATCGACGCCTTCATAGGCACGTTCGGTGGCCGCCGCGACGCTGTCGCCCAGTGCGGTGACGCACAGCACGCGACCACCGCTGGTGACGACCTGACCGTCCTGCTCGGCGGTGCCGGCATGGAAGACCTTGCAGCCGGTCGCTTCAGCAGCGTCGAAGCCGCTGATGACATCGCCCTTGCGGTAGCTGGCCGGGTAGCCGCCAGCTGCCAGCACCACGCCGACCGCCGCGCGGGAATCCCACTCGCAGGTCTGGGTGTCGAGACGCCCGTCTTCGGCGGCCAGACACAGCGCGACCAGATCGGACTTCAGACGCACCATGATCGGCTGGGTTTCCGGGTCACCGAAGCGGCAGTTGTATTCGATGATCTTCGGCGCGCCCTGGGCGTCGATCATCAGGCCGGCATACAGGAAGCCGGTATAGGGATGGCCTTCAGCCGCCATGCCACGCACGGTGGGCAGGATGATCTCGTCCATCACGCGCTGGTGAACGTCAGCGGTCACCACCGGTGCCGGAGAGTAGGCCCCCATGCCGCCGGTGTTGGGGCCGGTGTCGCCTTCGCCGACACGCTTGTGATCCTGACTGGTGGCCATCGGCAGCACGTTCTCGCCGTCGACCATCACGATGAAGCTGGCTTCCTCGCCGTCGAGGAATTCCTCGATCACCACGCGTGCGCCGGCATCGCCGAAGGCGTTGTCCTCGAGCATGTCACGCACCGCGGCGCGGGCTTCCTCGTCGCTCATCGCGACCACGACACCCTTGCCCGCCGCCAGGCCATCGGCCTTGATGACGATGGGCGCCGGATGGGACGCCAGGTACTCAAGCGCCGCATCGACCTCCGCGAAGGTCGCGTAGTCGCCGGTCGGGATGGCATGACGCGCCAGGAAGTCCTTGGTGAAGGCCTTGGAGCCTTCCAGCTGGGCGGCGCCGGCCGTCGGGCCGAAGCACTTGAGCCCCGCCTCGCGGAAGCGATCGACCACGCCAATCACCAGCGGTGCTTCCGGGCCGACGATGGTCAGCTCGATGGCGTTGTCACGCGCGAAGGCGACCAGCGCATCGAGATCGTCAGCGGCAATCGCCAGATTGGTCAGCTTGGACTCGCGCGCCGTGCCCGCATTGCCGGGCGCCACGAAGACCTCCTCGACACGGGATGACTGGGCGGCCTTCCAGGCCAGCGCATGTTCGCGGCCACCGCCGCCGATGATCAGGACCTTCATCTTTTCAACCTTCATGAGCCAGTGAGGATCAGGGCTACCCGCATGGCGCGAGCTACCGAGGAAATATCAGGCTGCGCATTATGGCAGAAAGGCGCCCTGCTCGGGGCGCCCCTTTTCACATCACGATGAATTTATGTGAAAGCTGGATCTGACACGGTGTCACACTCAGCGCCGCTCATCGTCCGGCGGCGTGTCCGACTCATCAGGCGCCGCATCCGCATCGCTCGGCTGTGAGCGTGAGGCGCTCTTGCCAGCGCCCATGCCAGCGCCCATGGCCTGCTGCCAGAAGCGCAGGTTCTCTTCGGCGACCTCGCGCATCATCTCCATCGGCGAGTGACGCATGGCCTGGGACCACTGCTCCTGCATGCGCTGCTGCTGTTCCATCATCAGCCGCGTGCCCTGCTCCAGATAACCGGCCAGCGGCAGCGGCTTGGCCATCGCGTAGATGCGGATGAACTGCTCCAGCAGCTCGTTGGAGAAGACCTCGGCCTCGCCCTCGCCCTGCTCCTGCTCGATGATGATGGTCAGCAGGATGGTGCGCGTGAGGTCCTCACCGCTCTTGGCGTCCTCGACCTTGAAGACCTCTTCCGCCAGCACCAGGCTGCGCAGGTCTTCCAGGGTCACGTAGCGGCTCTGCTCGGTGTCGTATAGGCGCCGATTGGCATATTTGCGGATCACTCGCACGTGTCAGGCTCCTGTCGATTTTTCTTCATTGTGCACTCAAGGGGGGGGACTGCAAGAAAAGGCGTCTCCACGCGTCAGCCATTGACGCCATGCCAACGCTGTCTCCGTCGGGTCAGCATGCACGACATGCTAGAATAACGCCCGCTTGCCGCTGTCTGTAAGCGATGCATCCCGCCCTCCACTGCCCCGGTATTGCCATGAATCTGATTTTGCTCGGCGCTGACGACCTGACCGCTCAGGACCATGCACGTATCACGGACCCACGCCGCCTGCGCCATCTGCGTGAGGTGCATCGTGCCAGCGTCGGCGACGAGATGACGCTGGGGGTGGAGGGTGGCCTGATCGGCCGTAGCCGCCTGGAGCGACTGGACGCGGACGTCGCCGAATTCAGCCTGACGCTGGACCGTCAGCCGCCGGCGCCACTCGACGTGCATCTGCTGCTGGCGCTGCCGCGCCCGCGCATGCTGGCACGCTCGCTGGAACACGTCACGGCATTGGGCGTGAAGCACATCACCCTGCTGCATACGCGACGGGTCGAGAAGAGCTATTGGCAATCGCCAGAGCTCAAGGAAGACAAGATTCGCCAGCATCTGGTGCTGGGACTGGAGCAGGCGCGTGACACCATCATGCCGACAGTGACCCACGAGAAACTGTTCAAACCCTTCGTGGAAGACCGCCTGCCGGCACTGATGACACCAGCATCAGGCACGCCTCCGCGTGGCATCATCGCCCATCCGGGCATGCCGGATGAATGCCCACGCGCCGTCCGCGAGCCGGTGATTCTGGCCATCGGCCCGGAAGGCGGCTTCGTGGACTATGAGGTCGAGAAATTCATGGCGGCAGGCTTTGAAGGGGTGCATCTGGGCGAGCGCATCCTGCGCGTCGAGACGGCCGTCACGGCGCTATTGGCCCGTCTGGGCTGAAGAGCGGCAGGTCATACAAGTAGCAGGTCATAGATGAGGTGCCACCAGGGCCTGGATCTTCCTAGACGACTGGCGTGATATCGACACCGCCTGATCACACATCGAAGCCCGCCAGATGCCGCCATTCGCCCCAGTGGATGGCGGCGTCGTAATCGAGCAGGCAACGCTCGAACCAGCGCGCGCCCAACCGCCAGTCGCCGCCGCCCTCCAGCCAGGCACCGGCCAGATACTTGCGCTCGGACCACGGCAACCAGCCTTCACGTACCAGCACCTGCATGGCCTTGTCGGCCCGGGCATCGCCGGTTCGCCCTTCGCTCCAGCGCGCAAAGGCGGCGTCATTTGCAGCCTCTTCCCGCAACGCAGCGCCATACCAGGCCGCGCGCGCCTCCTCATCCTTGTCACGCAGCATGCGCTGCCAGCACTCACGCTGCAGCACGATAGCCAGCAGCTGCTGATTGATCGCCTCATCACCCGCCTCGCGGCGACGGGCATCCAACACCTGCAGGATGCGGCGCGGACTGATGCAGCCCAGCGCCAACCATGCTGCCAGTGGCCATGCATCCGCCGGGCGCGCCATCGATTGCATATCGTCAAGCGTCTTCCCCGCCTCCCACTGGGGCGCCAGCCCCGCCGGCACACCAGCGCCTTCGGCATCGACAGAGTGCGATCGCTGATAGGACGCCCCTTCTATCGAGTCGTCATCGCCCTTGCCGGCATCTCCCTTCGCCCAAGCCTTGCCCCACAGCAAGGTCGACAGGTATGCGCGGGCGGGCTCCTCGCCACCCTGCAGCTCCGCAAGCTCGGCAGTCGCCGGCTGCCAGGCTTGCGCCGAGCCACAGATGGCATCCAGCGGCGGAAAGCCACGCGAGGCAGAATCGGGCCACGGCGGCAGGGAATAGGGCAGCCCCTGCAAGGGCGACTGCGCCTCGCACAGCGCGCGCCACTGCTCATCGTTCAGCCCTGTAGGCAAAGCCTCGCGCTGGGGACGTGCCTGTATGACGCCGGGCGTCGGCGTCAGCACAGCGCAAGGCGACAGCATCAGGTCGGCCACGCCAGCGTCATCGCCACCACTGGCGTTCAGCACCCGCGAGGCAAGCGCGGCGCAGGTCGCCAGGGCGTCATGATCGCCTGATGCGCCTGTATCAGCAGAGGCTGTGTCACGCAGTTTGAGATCACTGGAGGGGGTCGCCCGCTCATCTACAACACGGGACGCTTCATGCGCCACGCGCAGGCAAGCCGTCTCTTCACGGGGGAGTCTGCCCGGCAGCAGGCGATCAAGCAGCGGGCCATCCAGCAGCTGGCTGTCGAAGGCGATCTGGTCAGCGGGATGACAGTGGAGCCGGGTCGAGGCCGGCAGGCGCCGTGAGA
>NZ_CFDJES010000139.1:0-7167 GCF_983723665.1 Cobetia sp.
TGCTACGGAACTGCACCTGACTGACATTGACCGCCATCGGTAGCGCATAGCCTCGAGCGGTCATGGCGGCAAGCTCGCGACAGACCTGCTCCAGCACCCAATGTCCCAGCTCGAGAATCAGGCCGGACTCCTCCGCGATGGGGATGAAGGTCGCTGGCGAGACCATCCCAAGCTGCGGGTCATGCCAACGCAGCAATGCCTCGGCGCCACACAATTGCGGCTCACCACTTTCGGGCAGGGAAAATTGCGGCTGGAGGTGGACACTCAGCTGCTGGCGAGACACGGCCTCACGCAGCGCGTGTTCCATCCGGGCGGCATCGATGATGCGCTGGCGCATCTCGGGCGCGAAGAAACACAGCCGTGCACGCCCGGCCCCCTTGCTCTCATAGAGCGCGATATCCGCTTGATGCAGGAGGTGACTCCAGGCATCGCCCTCTTCTCTATCGATCTCGGTGTGCTCCACCTTGCCGGCCGGCAACACTTGATGAGAGCAGGCGCCATAGCCTTCCTCGTGACGCGGATAGAGCGTGATGCCCAACGAGCCGGTCAACTGATGCGTTCGCCCTTCAAGCTCCAGCGGCTCCTGCAGTCGCTCCAGCATCTGCTCCGCCACCTGGCGCGCTCGGCTAGCCGCTTCGCGCGGCCCACCGGCTCTCGGTGCCAGCAGCACGATGAACTCGTCTCCCCCATGGCGCGCGAGGAAGTCCTGCGGGCCCAGCATCTCTGCCAGACGCGAGGCGACCTGCTTGAGCGCCAGGTCACCGGCATCGTGACCGAGGATATCGTTGAGACGCTTGAAGTGATCAAGATCCAGGAACATCAGCGCGCCCATCTCGCCGGGCTGGGCCTGCTCCGCCAGCTCACAGAGATGACGACGCACGAGGCGCCGGTTGGGCAAGCCGGTCAACGAGTCGTGCAAGGCCTGATGCGTCAGCTGCTGGTCACGTCGATAGCGTTCGATCGCCAGCCTGGCCACCTTGACCGCCACTTCGAGCAAGCCATGGTGAGTTGCATCGAAGACCTCGCCTGTCTCGGCATAGAAGGCAAAGCTGCCCAGCGGATTATCCTCGCCATCGAGAATCGGCATCGACAGGCAGGCATCCAGCCCCAACGCATGCGGATGCTCACGGAAGCCCTCCCAGGCAGGTTCCTGCGCGATGGAAGGCGTCATGACCGGCTTGCGCCGCCACATCGCCGTCCCACAGGTGCCCACGCCTTCCCCGATCTTCAAACCACGGGTGAACAGCATAAAGCTTGCCGGCAGGCTGGGCCCCTGACCTGCCACGATGGTGCGGCCCACATCATCCAGCAGCAGCAACGAGGAGCGCACCTGAACCGCGGCGCCTTCGATGGTCAGGCACAGGTCGCGCAGCGTCTTGTCCAGAGACTGGCCTGCCGCCACGGCTTCCAGCAGCTCAAGCTGGGAATGGCTCAACATCAAGGCCCGGTGCATCTGGGTAATGTCCGTCTGCAGCCCCAGATACCCTTCCACCCGCCCCCTGGAATCCTTGAGTGGAATGCAGCGCAGCCGCAATCGCAGTGGTTGGCCATTGCTGTCGTAATGCACCAGCTCCTCATCGCTGGGTTCGCCGCGGCGGCGCTGTTCACGCAATCGGGTGATGACCAGCAGATCGGATGCCGGCCCCATCAAGAATTCACTGGGCACCTTGCCAACCACCTGCTGCTCTCGATAGCCGAGAAGCTGCTCAAAGGCGGGGTTGACCCAGCGAATGCGCCCTTCGAGGTCGTAGCAACAGACGCCGTTGCTGGTGTGATCCAGCAGCTGATTCAACAAGCCTTCGGCTTCCTGGCCATTGGCGGGCCGGGAAGTGCTCGGCATGGTGCCAAACGATGTGGTGTCACTCACTGGCGTATCCTCAGCAGACTCCTCTGCGATCCTGGCTGGATGACATGCCGAGCCTCAGGACTCGGCGAATTACCAGCACCAGCGTGCCGGATCCTCGGCACCAGTATGCGGCCTATGTCTCAGTGATATTAACCCACTGCGATGCGTTGAATATGAGTCCAGCGTCATTCGATCGGCACTGGCGTCGATCATCATTCGGCTCTCGAGCGCCGCACAGGCCTTTGAATCGAGCGCGTTCACTCCCACAACACTGACAACGCTCACATTTCAGATGCCCTGACAGCATGATCCACTCGGCAGCGTCGGGCGTAGTACACACATCACGCCATTCGCCACGGAGAGCCACTCCTTGAACGCTCTGCTGCCCTTTGTGTCAGTCACACTCTGCATGCTGCTATCGGGATGCGGGCCGCACTACCTTGCGGCCAATGACATCCACCAGGCCCCTTGCCTTGATGAATCCTCCGCCTCACGCCATCTCGTGACCCGCGACGCCACGTCGCTGGCATGGGAGTCCTGGCAACCTGCGCAGGCAACCCCTCAACGCGCCATGCTGCTTGGCCTGCACAGCTACGGCGACTTCCGGCTGGCATATGCCGATCTGGGCCCGTGGCTGGCCGGACAAAGCATCGTGACCTACGCCTATGACCAACGCGGTTTCGGGGAGTCCAGCCAGCAAGGGCGATGGCCGGAGTCCCCGTTGCTGGTCGAGGATCTGGTGGACGCCATCACGGTACTGCGCCAGCGCCACCCGAACCTCCCCTTGATCGTGGCGGGAGAAAGCATGGGCGGCTCGGTGATACTCAATGCCCTCGCCCAACATCCGGCGCTGTCGATCGATGGCAGCCTGCTCGCCGCCCCGGGCGTCCGCGGCGGCATCCGCTGGCGCTATCTGTACAACGCAGGACTCTGGACGGCGGCGCACCTTATCCCAGCGACCAGCGTGGAGGTGCCACGCAGGTACCCCGAAGGAGAACTTCAGCCCGCAGCTGCCGGGCGGTTGGCCAAGGATTCCCGCGTCGTGCATTCCGTGCGCCTTGATGCCTATTACGGCCTGATTCGCTTCACGGATCACGCCAGCGATGACATCGCAGCACTTTCTGCTGACACACGACTGCCGCCCACCCTGCTGTTGCACGGTGATCGCGATGAGACCGTGCCCCGTGTGGCCATCGAGCGGCTGGTCAGCGACTGGCCGAGCGCCTCACGCGATACGCTCGAGATTCATTACCTGCCCGAGGCGCCCCATCTGCTGCTGCAATGGCACGACAGTGACCAGATACGTGGGCGGATAGCACACTGGTTGGACCAGATCCTGCCAGCGCCCGCTTCGTGAGCGTAAGAACAAGGGTAAGTGCGAGAACGAGGCGATGGACGTGACACGCCGCGTCGTGCCGATAGCGCGTGCCTCACAAACAGCAACGCCCCGAACAGGGTTCGAGGCGTTGCTGTCTATCTATCTAACTATCGCCCCTGCGAGGGGCATGCTGGCCGCTAGCCAATGATCACTGACGCGCGGTCTTCAGGGCATCAGCCAGTTCACGGGTCAGGGCGTGCACGGCTTGAGTACCCTGCTCCGGCGTCTCGGCATTGGCCTGCAGGTCGATCAAGGCAGAACCGACCACCACACCGTCGGAGAAACGCCCGATCCGCGCCGCCTGTTCAGCGGTACGGATACCGAAGCCGACCGCGACCGGAATATCGGTATGTTCACGAATGCGACCGACCTCGGCCTCGACCTTCTCGGCAGTAGGTGCCGCGCCGCCGGTCACGCCATTGCTGGAGACGTAGTAGAGGAAGCCCGAGGTGTTGGCCAGCACACCCGGCAGACGCTCGCTGTCGGTGGTCGGCGTAGCGAGGCGAATGAAGCTGATGCCCGCTTCGCTGGCCGGGACGCACAGCTCGTCATCGTGCTCCGGCGGCAGATCGACGACGATCAGGCCGTCGACGCCTGCCTCGCTTGCCTGCTCGAGAAAACGGCTCACGCCACGACGATAGATCGGGTTGTAGTAGCCCATCAGCACGATGGGAGTGTCCTGATCGCGCTTGCGGAACTCGCTGACCATCGCCAGGGTGCGGTCCATGGTCTGGCCGGCCTTCAGGGCACGTTGGGTGGCATGCTGAATGGCCAGACCATCGGCCATCGGGTCCGTGAACGGCATGCCCAGCTCGATGACATCGGCGCCTGCGTCCGCCATGCCGAGGAAGGTCGCGAGGCTGGCATCGTAGCCGGGGTCGCCCGCAGTGATGTAGGTCACCAGCGCGGCACGATTCTCGGCGCGCACGGCAGCGAAGCGACGGTCAAGACGGCTGCTGGCAGTAGTGTCGATAGCGGAAGTGCTCATCAATAGACTCCGAATTTGCTGGCCTGCAGGCATCGATGACACCTGCAGGCGAAGAAGGCATGGGGCGCTCAGACTCGATCAGCGACTGACGACTCTGACGCCGGGCAACACGTGACAGACCCGGGCTTACTCGCCGTCAGGGTTCAGGCCCAGTTCGTCGGCCAGGTGATGAGTCACGGTGGCCATGTCCTTGTCACCACGGCCGCTCAGGTTGACCACCATCAGGTGGTCCTTCGGCAGGCCCGGCGCACGCTTGATGACTTCCGCCAGCGCGTGGGAGGACTCCAGCGCCGGAATGATGCCTTCTAGACGGCACAGCATCTTGAAGGCGTCCAGCGCTTCCTGGTCGGTCGCGGCGACATATTCGGCACGCTTGATGTCATGCAACCATGCGTGTTCCGGACCGATACCCGGATAGTCGAGCCCGGCGGAGATGGAGTGCGCATCGCCGATCTGACCCTCTTCATCCTGCAGCAGGAAGGTACGGTTGCCATGCAGAACGCCCGGCAGGCCGCCCTTGAGGCTGGCGGCATGACGCGGAGTCTCCAGGCCTTCACCAGCGGCTTCGACACCGATGATCTCGACGCTTTCCTCATCGAGGAACGGGTGGAACAGGCCCATCGCGTTGGAACCGCCGCCGATGCAGGCGACCAGCGAATCCGGCAGACGCCCTTCCTTCTCCTGCAGCTGCACGCGGGTTTCCTGACCGATGATGGACTGGAAGTCACGCACCAGCTGCGGGTACGGGTGCGGCCCGGCCACGGTACCGATGATGTAGAAGGTGTCATCGACGTTGGTGACCCAGTCACGCAGCGCCTCGTTCATGGCGTCCTTCAGCGTGCCATCACCGGCGGTGACAGGCACGACCTTGGCGCCCAGCAGCTGCATGCGCTGCACATTGGGCTGCTGACGATGGATATCGGTGGAGCCCATGTAGATCACGCAGTCCAGCCCGAAACGCGCCGCCACGGTGGCAGTCGCCACACCGTGCATGCCGGCACCGGTCTCGGCGATGATGCGCTGCTTGCCCATGCGGCGAGCGAGCAGTACCTGGCCCAGCGCGTTGTTGATCTTGTGAGCCCCGGTATGCATCAGGTCTTCACGCTTGAGATAGATCTTGGCGCCGCCCAGCTGCTCGGTCAGACGCTCGGCGAAATACAGCGGGCTCTGGCGGCCGACATAGTCCGCGGACAGACCAGCCAGCTCCTCGGCGAATGCCGGGTCCTGCTTGGCGGCTTCATACTCGCGCTGCAGGTGCAGAATCAACGGCATCAGCGTCTCGGCAACGAAGCGGCCGCCGAAATCACCGAAGAAACCCTTGGCATCAGGCCCTTGGCGCAGGCTGGGGGTAGCAGTCGTCTGGCTCATGCTGAACTCCTCGAATCGTGTCAGTGGCTGGTCTCACATACTGCGCAAGGCATCTGCGGGGCCAGCGATATGGTGATCATCCTAGCGCTGCAGGCACTGGAAGAAAAACGATAAATTCGCCAAGATGTGTGAGAAAATCTCACAGATGGTCGAGACGGTCATTGCCGCGCAGCCACTCTTTCCATGCCAATGACACGTCCAGCACTTGCTCAGGAGACACACCATGGAGCGCACCGAGCTACTGCCTCCCCTCAATGCCCTGCGCACCTTCGATGTGGCAGCTCGCCATGAGAGCGCCTCGCGCGCCGCAGAGGAACTGCATGTGACCCACGGGGCCGTCAGCCGTCAGATCCGCCAGCTGGAAGACGCACTCGGCACACGCCTGTTCGATCGCGCCGGGCGGGGCCTGACGCTGACACAGGCCGGCCGTGAGCTGGCGACCGCGACCCGTCATCACCTTGGCGGTCTGGCACGCGTATGCGGGGCACTGGCACGCAGTGATGCGCGGGCGCCCTTCGTGCTGAGCTGCCCGGGGTCGTTTCTGGCACGCTGGTTCATTCCGCGACTGGGGGCACTCAAGGACGCCCTGCCGGAACTCGAGCTGCACCTGACCGCCAGTGATGACAACGAAGGGCTGCGCAATGGCGTGGACGGTGTCCTGCGCTTCCAGACGCCGCCCTTTGATGACGCCGAGCATCAGGAGACGCGCGTGCTGGGCACCGAGCGCATCGGGCCCGTCCTGCGGCCCGACAGCGAGTGGCTGAGCGAGGCATCCAGTCCCCCTTCCCCCGAGGTTCTGCTGGGCCTGCCCCTGCTGCATACCCGATCACGCCCGCAAGCCTGGCCAGATTGGTGCTCACGCCAGGGACTATCCAGTGAGGGGCTTGATTACGCGCAAGGTTTCGAGCACCTCAACTACCTGCTCGAGGCGACACTGGTCGGACTGGGCGTCGGCATCGCGCCGGACTATCTGGTGGAGGAAGACCTGCGCAGCAAGCGTCTCGTGGCCCCCTGGGGGTTCGTCGAGACCGAGGCATGCCTGACGCTGACATTGCCGCAGGTCGGCCGCGCTCGTGCTCGCCACCCGCATGCCGAGGCGCTGGGCGAATGGCTTGCCCGGGAGCTGGCGACGGCACCGCCCCACTAGCCACACTTTGTGACAGGCATAAAAAAAGCCAGTCACAAGGACTGGCTTGCCCGGACATGTATCCAGAGGATAGCGCCGGAAAGATCGTGAATCCGCTCAAGGAACCATCGCAACCTGCAACGCAGGCTGGAAGCGAGGATGGGCGAACAACCCTGCGCATTGAACGACGCAGCCACCCTCGGCAGAAATGATCGAGGAGCCATGGCTGGCTCGACTCGAAGACTTCACGTCAGGTGGCCAGTCCTTATCCGAGATGGAGGACTCGAGATGAAGGGTGACGGCCTGACGCGTTTCAACTGTCAGCATCATATCTTTTAGTCCGCGAACAAAAAAGGGCCCAAACAGCAACAGACCTTTGCTGGAGAAGCACCATCAATCGCTCGCATGGCCGACCGGTATCAGTGACAGCCAGGGGCTGCAGCGCCCTTGTCCGAGGCGAG
>NZ_CFDJES010000140.1:0-2278 GCF_983723665.1 Cobetia sp.
GCCAGCGACGGGAGGCCGCATGTCAGAGCAGGATGACCGCAAGCCCACAGCGACGGTCAGTCCGGTGCGCAGTGCGCAGCTGGTGGCGATCGTCCTGGCGCTGATCGAGCTGTTCCAGGGAGATTGGCAGGGCGCCCTGCTGCTGGGCGGGATAGGTTGGGTGATCGGGCTTTTCAAGCATCCGCGCTGATAGGCGGCGCGAGTGGTACGTCTTTTCCGTGACAGGAAATCAGGGGGTAATGTGGCCAAGACACGCATGGTGACCCAGTTCGGCATGGGCACCTCCATTCGCAGCCAGAACTACACCGAGGCGGCGGCACGTGGCATCCGCGATGCCCTGTGGCACAACTCGCTCAACGTGGCGGACGCCTTCGGCTTCCCCAAGGAGGCGATGCTGATCGAGGTCGAGGTCGGCGTGCAGCAGCCCGACAAGGTCGACAGTGACGCCCTGCTGGGCATCTTTCCCTACGGTCAGCCCAGTGTGCGCGTGGTCAAGGGCGGGCTGGACGTCGCCAAGCCGGATGGCAGCGGGGTCAGCGTGATCGCCAATGTCGCCATCATCGTGTCATTCGACATGGCGGCCGCCGGCGCGGCGTCCACTTCTTCCGCGCCCGGGCAGTCGGCAGGAGGTCAGGCATGAGCGAGCAACGCATCATTCTCGAGATGGGCACCGGCAATGACCTCTACGGCATGGACTACACCAAGGCCGCCTGCCGTGCGGTGCATGATGCCCTGCATCATTCCTCCATCGTGATGTTCCAGTCACTCGGCATCGATCACCACCAGATGCGCGTCGAGGTCACCATCGCGGTCCAGGAGCCGGACGCCGTGGATACGGACGCGGTGGCGCGCGAGCTTCCCCGTGGGCGCGCCGAGGTGACGGTGGTGCAGGGCGGTCTCAATGTGCATGACGAGGCCAGTGGCCAGACGCATGTCATTGCCTCGGCCGCCATCGCCGCCATGCTCGATATCGACCACGACGCCTGGCAGCTGTGTCAGTCGTAGGCAATGCGCGAGCGCGCTGACTGAGGTCGTGCCGACCAACGAAGAAAGCCCCCGTGCGTCAGTGACGCACGGGGGCTTTGCGGTACAGGCCAGGTGGCGCAGGCGCTGATTACAGCGAGCTGATGCGCAGCACCGGCTTGACGGTCAGACCTGATTTCGAATCCGCGAAGGCCTGTTCGATGTCATCGAAGTCATACATCTGGATCAGCTTGTCGAAGGGGAAGCGGCCTTCCTTGTAGTAGCCGACCAGGCGCGGGATGAAGACGCGCGGCACGGCGTCGCCTTCGATCACGCCGATCATCGACTTGCCTTCCGCCATCAGGTCGTGGTGCACGTCCAGGGTCACATCGTGGGTCAGGCCGACGATGGCAGAGGTGCCCAGCGGGCGCAGTACCTGCAGGGAGCTGCGCACCAGCATCGGCACGCCGGTGGTCTCGAGGGAGAATTCGCTGCCGCCATCGGTGATGCGCTTGATCTCGCCGACCAGGTCCTCGGTCTTGCCGTTGACGCTGTGGGTCGCGCCCAGCTCATGGGCCAGCTCCAGACGGCTCTTGTGCAGGTCGACCGCGATGATGTTCTTGCAGCCGGCGATTTTGGCCGCCATCACGGCACTCAGGCCCACGGCACCACAGCCGAACACGACGAGACTGTCACCGAAGCCCGGCTTGAGGCGATTGAGGATGGTGCCGGCGCCAGTCTGGATGCCGCAACCCAGCGGACCCAGCAGGGCGAGATCGACATCGCTGTCGACCTTGACGGCATTGCGCTCGCTGACCACGGCGTGAGTGGCGAAGGACGACTGGCCGAAGAAGGTGGCGACGTCATGGCCGTCACAGCTCAGGCGCTTGCCGCCATCATCCATCACACCGCCGAAGTTGAGCTCACCGCCACGCTCGCAGACGGTCGGGTGTCCGGTCAGGCAGTGGCTGCAATGACCACAGTGCGCGAAGGACAGCACCACATGGTCGCCCACTTCCATGTCGCGGACATTGTCACCGATCTGCTCGACCACGCCGGCGCCTTCATGGCCGAGCACGATCGGATAGGGGGCGATGCCCAGGTCGCGTGCGGCGGCATCGGTATGGCAGACCCCGGTGGCCACGACACGTACCAGAATCTCGTCTCCCTTGGGGGACGCCAGTTCGACGTCCTTGAGGTCGAAGGGCTGGCCTTGGGTGGCGGTGACGGCGGCGCGAATTTTCATGGTGTTGATCCCGTTGATGATCGAGTGATGGCGTGATGGCGTTCTTCAGAGGCGTCCCGGGGCGGCGTG
>NZ_CFDJES010000140.1:2378-5868 GCF_983723665.1 Cobetia sp.
GACATGCCGATGCGTACCTTGTCGAAGTCGGGCTGGTTCGGGTCGAACACGATCTTGACCGGCATGCGCTGGGTGATCTTGGTGAAGTTGCCGGTGGCGTTCTCGCTGGCCACGGCCGAGAAGGCGCTGCTGGAGGCCGGTGCGATGCTGTCGACATGGCCAGTGAAGGTCTTGCCCGGCAGGCTATCCAGCGTCATCTCGACCGGTTGGCCCGGCTCCATCTCGGCCATCTGGGTCTCGAGATAGTTGGCGACGACATAGGCTTCCTTGTGCGGCACGATGGCCAGCAGCGAATCACCCGGTTGCACGTAGGCGCCGACACGCAGTGAGCGCTGGGTGACGATGCCGTCCTTCGGCGCACGAATGACGGTATAGCCGGTGTTCAGTTCCGCCTGCTCGAGCGCTGCACGTGAGCGTTCGACCTCGGCCAGGGCTTCCACGCGCTGGGCTTCAAGGACGCCGATCTGCTTTTCCGCCGAGCGCTGAGCCGCCTGGGCCTGCACGAGATTGGCTTCCCAGATGCCCTGCTGTTCATCGGCCTTTTCCTTGTCCTGCTGGGAGGCGGCGTTGGTCATGCGCAGGCTGCGGTAACGCTTGGCATCATTGCGCGCATAACGCAGCGAGGCCTGGGTGGACTTCACTTCGGCGATGGACTGCTGCACGACGGCGTGCTGACGCTCGATGTTGGCATCCAGGTCACCGACCGCTGCCTGCTGGGCGGCGAGATCGGCCTGGGCGGAGTGCAGGGAGGCCTGGTAATCGCGGTCATCCAGCGTGGCCAGGATCTGGCCTTCCTTGACCACTTCGTTGTCTTCCACCAGCACCTTGTCGATCTGGCCCGCGACGCGTGTGGTCACCATCACGCTATCGGCGCGCACATAGGCATTGTTGGTGGCTTCGCGGCCATCGTGGCCCTTCCAGTAGAGGCCCGCGTAGGTCGCGACCAGCAGGAGCGCCAGAACGCTCAACAGTAGGGTGGTACGTGTCTTGTTCATGTCGGTGTCGTATCTCGTCGTCTATGTCGAAGAAGGGGGAAGTGGCTGAATCCTGGCTGGCGGGCAGCCGCCGGCTTTGTCTGTGTCTATGCCCCGGAGGGTTGTGCTTGAGGGGGCTGTGCTGGCGATGGCTCTGGTTGAAGTGCCGGTGCCGGCGCCGGCGCCGGCGCCGGTTGTGGCGGATAGGCGCGGATCGGCAGCACCATGACCAGTATCAGCAGCGCCACCACGAAGGGGATGATGGCGAGGTAGGCATCCGCATAGCTCATCACGGAGGCCTGCTCGGAGATGCGCGTGGTGATATCGCTTGCCGCATCGACCTGGATGAGTCCGGCGGGCTGATTGCCCTGCAGGCCGAGTGCCTCGCCCAGGCGGGTGGTGTGCAGGGCTTCACGCGTGACGAGGAAGCTTCCGTAGACCGTGGAGGCCACCACCGTGAACAGGGCGCGCAGCGAGTTGACCATCGCGGTGGCGAACGGCCCTTCCAGCGGGCTGAGCGCCCCGGTGGCATTCATCAGCAGCGGTACCACCACCATCGGCTGGCCCAGGGTGTTGAGCACCTCGATGAGATAGAAGTTGTCGCGATTCCAGTCGCTGGTGAGCTGCGAGCCCAGCAGGCAGCTGATCAGGATCAACACCAGGCCCGTGGCCATCACGTAGCGGCTGTCGACGCTCTTGCGGTTGATCAGTGTCGCCACCAGCGGTGCCAGCAGCAGCTGCGGCAGGGCCATGGTCAACATGACCGGGAACAGCTGCATGGGGCGATAGCCCTGCACTTCCCCCAGGAAGGCGGCGGGAATGGTGCCGGCGGCCAGGGTCAGGAACATGAAGGTACACAGGGTGATGATGCCGAAGGCAAAGTTGCGGCGTGCCAGCAGCTGCAGCTTGTAGAGCGGCATCGGGTGGAACCACTCATGGATCAGGAAGGTCACGAAGACCAGCCCGCCCGTGGTCAGCAGGGCGACGATCAACGGCGAGTTGCCCCAGTCGAGTCGCTCACCCTGGGTCATGCCGGCGACCAGCGCGCACAGGGCGGTGACGCCCAGCAAGGCACCGAGCCAGTCGAACTGCTTGCAGCGTTCCAGCTTGAGCGGGTCCTGCGGCAGGCCCCAGGAGACCAGCGCGGCGGCGAGAAGGCATACCGGCGCGGTTTCCCAGAACACCAGATTCCAGTCGCCCAGGTCGCCATAGAGAGCGGCCAGCGGTGCCGACAGATAAGGGCCGAAGGTGGCCGTCATCGCATAGGCCGACAGGCCATAGAGCTTGCTGTGCCACGGCAGGAAGCGCAGCGCCGACATCATCAGCAGCGGCAGGATGCTGCCGGAGGCCAGGCCCTGGGCAACGCGCAGCCCCGCCATCAGCGGGAAGCTGTCGGCCAGGGGCACCAGCAGAGAGAACAGGGCCAGTGACAGGCAGGCACCGATCGCGAAGCGGCGCAGGCTGAAGGTGACGGCCAGCCAGCCGGCGAGCAGCATCATCGAGACTTCCGCCGCGCTGTAGATCGTGGTCAGCCAGCTGCCCTCATCGTGGGAGAAGCCGAAGTGTCCGACCACATCCGTCAGGACGGTCTGCGTGACACGCTCTCCCACACCGGACATCAGCGATGCGAGCAGAATGCCCACAAGACCGAGTGCGAGTCGTAGATTGAAGGGTTGAGGAGCGGCCACTGTAGAGTTCCCGTTTTGAGGTGAAGCGCTAGACACCTTGGGTGTCTCGTTGTGCGGTACACTGTACCACTAGGTGGTTTTGTTAGGCAAGTATTTAGCTTGTTAAGGAGTTGTGTCTGTGTCCACAAGAGAAGGTAGTGGCGTGCAGGTCGTGGCCAGGGTGGCGGCGATTCTCAAGAGTCTGGAAGGCAGTGAGCAGGGCATGAGCCTGGGGGAGATCGCCGCCAGGAACGATCTGCCGCGCTCGACCGTCAAGCGGCTGGTCGATGCGCTGGCCCAGGAAGACCTGCTGGAAATCCACGGCCATGGTGGGATACGGCTCGGCTCTGCGCTGATGCGGCTGGCGCGACATAGCCAGCTCGACATCACCACGCATGCCAAGTCGTTTCTGGAGGCGTTGAGCGGCACCACCGAGGAAACGGTGGTGCTCTGCAGTCTGAGCGGCAATGAGCTGCTGATACTGCACTCGGTGTTGTCGCCGCTGCCGCTGCGGGTATCGCCGATGGCCGGCAACTTCCTGTCATTGCATGCGACAGCCAGCGGCAAGGTGCTGCTCTCGCATCTCGAGGATGAGCAGGTGGAGCGCTTGCTGGGCACGGAACTCACGGCCTACACGGACAACACCCTCGCGATGCCGGCGCTGCTGACGCAGCTGGCCGAGGTGCGTCGCACCGGCACCGGTCATGACTCGGATGAGCATATGCAGGGGGTTGGCGCGATCGCTATCGGCCTGGAGACCAGCCAGGGCCATTACTCCGTGTCCGTGGTCGGTCCCTCGTGGCGCATCAGCGAGCGCAGGGCGGAGATTCAGGCCGCGCTGCAGGCGAC
>NZ_CFDJES010000140.1:5968-7157 GCF_983723665.1 Cobetia sp.
TGGTCCGCCAGGGTCATCAGCTCCGCGGCGATGAAGTCCGGGGTCGGCACATTCTCGGCGGGCAGCACGGCATTGTGCGGGCGCGTCAGCAGGGCGCCCTGCATGCCGGCGGCCTGGGCACCAATGGTGTCCCACACATGGCAGGCGATCATGCACATGTCGCCCAGTTCGACGTCGAGCTGCTCAGCGACATGCTGATAGGTGGCCGGTGCCGGCTTGAACTGCTTGACGCTGTCGACGCTGAAGTGCTGCTCGAAGGCCTCGCTGATACCGGCCTTCTCCAGCGGCGTCGGGGAGGCGCCTGCGGGGGAATTGGTCAGCGTCACCAGGCGGAAACCGGCCTGCTTGAGACGCTCAAGCGCCGGGGCGACATCGGGATGGGCCGGCATCTCGGCCATGCGCGACTTGAGCTCATCGATATCGTCATCCGCGAGTCTGACCTGATGGATGTCGGCGACCATCTTGAGGGCGCCCACGCCGAGCGCCCCGAAGTGGGTATAGCGTTGTGAGAGCGTCATGGTCTGCGAGTACAGCACCAGCTGTGCGAACCATTCGCGCAACACGCTTTCATCACCGAACACGCGTGAGAACAACGGCGAGAGAGTGGTGATGTCGAGCAGTGTCTCGTTGACGTCGAATACCAGTACGTCGGGAAAGGTCGTGTCAGACATGATGACTCCTGGGGTGATATTTCAGACATGCAGTGGGCGCGAAGCGAGGTAGCAGGCCGACGTGTAGCGTCAGGGGGGGGGGCAGTGCCAGCGGATCAGCGCTGGCAAGCCCGCGTCACTTTCTTCATGACGCAAGACTACCCGTTGTTGAGCGATTGCTCAAATCATGGCCGTTGGCAGTGTGATGACGCCGGTCAAAGGTCTGGAATGGCAGCGACAGCCTCAGCGTCTGACGGCGCTCGATATTTTCATGATCAAATGTTGTACAAACATTGAATTTACGCCATATTGCGTCGCAGAAGGGCTGAAAAAACCAAGAAAACAGCAGGGGTAAGGGACAATGAGCAATATCGCTATCTGGATGGGGCTTGGCTTGGCCGTCACCTTTGTGCTGTTGGCGACTGGCGTCTTTGACAGGCTACTGACCCGTATCGAGCAGGATGATTCGGCGCGCAAGATGAAATGATCTGCTGGCGGTAACAGCCGAAGGGATTCACGTAAAACCCACCCTCCAGGGT
>NZ_CFDJES010000141.1:0-2770 GCF_983723665.1 Cobetia sp.
ACCCCGGCGGAATATTCCTCCAGCACCTCACGCACGCGCGCCGACATGTCGCCATACAGCTCGTAGTTGGAGGAGAGCAGGTGGATGCGCCCCTCACGGACGAGTGGCTGTAGCTGGAAGGCGGGGGTGCCCATCTCCACGCCCAGCGCCTTGAGTTCGTTGGAACGCGCGATCACGCAGCCGTCATTGTTGGACATCACGCCGACAGGGCGGCCCTCCAGACGCGGATCGAACACTCGCTCGCAGCTGGCGTAGAAGTTGTTGCAGTCGACCAGTCCGATCATCGGCGTATTCATACCGCGTATTCGTGGATGACGGAGCGCACCACCCCCCAGACCTGGCATTCGAGGTCGAAGATCGCGACCGGTGGATACAGGGCATTGCCGGAGCTCAGATAGGGGCGCTGACCGATCAGCTCATAACGCTTGACCACCACCTCACCCTCGACCAGTGCCACCACGATATGCCCGGGACGGGCATCGATGGAGCGGTCTACCACCAGGGTGTCGCCCTCATAGATGCCGAAGCCTTCCATGCTGTCACCCGCCACCGTCATGAAGAAGGTCGCTGCCGGGCGCTTGATCAGCCGCTCGTTGAGGTCCAGCGTGCGCCCCGCGTAATCCTCGGCCGGCGAGGGGAAGCCGGAAATGCCAGCGCGCCCCGTGATGTGAGGGTGCGGCAGCGCACAGGGCTCCGGCGCTGGATGAGGGCGAGCCAGCGAGGCGTGGGACGGTTGAGCGGCAGATACGGTCATGGGTGGGGTCTCCTTTCGATACTGTATTCATATACAGTATCGGCGCTGAGAAGCCCTCAGGCAACTGATAATCCCTGCGAGTGCTGCACATTCACGAGACGCAGATCAGATGAGGTGCACCTGTGTTCAATGGTGGACGGCAGGTAAAGCTGCTAGCGGAAAAAATTTCCCGGTAGGCCTCGCGTTTGCATTTGCCTGATATCCGCCTTACCTTCGTTATTCCTTATATAACAATATTAGAGGTGGAAAATGCGGCTTCCGATGTTGGCGGTGGGTTTGGCATGCGGTATGTGCAGTGCCGGTGCGCAAGCGGCGGACTATCAGGATGTTCAGGATGCCGTCGAGCAACAGCGAGCGCCTCTGCTGGAGACGCTGGAAACACTGGTCAACGTGGATTCGGGAACGGGCTACCGTGAAGGCTTGAATGACGTTGAGGCAATGCTGACCCAGCATCTCGAAGCGCTTGGCGCACAGGTGGAAACGCACCCTGCCAAGACCTATGGCGGCAATACGATTGTCGGTCGCCTGCAGGGGAATGGCAGTCGCAAGATCATGTTGATGATTCACTACGACACCGTCTTCGATGAAGGCGCCGCCACGGAGCGTGCCTTCCGTATCAAGGATGGGCGTGCCTATGGCCCGGGCGTGGGCGATGCCAAGGGTGGCGCAGCCGTTATTCTGCACAGTCTCGAGGCGCTGGAGTCGCTCGGGTTTGATGACTATGGCCAGGTGACGGTTGTCTTCAATCCTGATGAGGAGAAAGGCTCGCCGGGCTCGCATGACCTGATTCATGAGCTGTCGGCAGATCAGGATGCCGTGCTGGTATTCGAGCCTACCTTCGCTGACCCGGGAGTCGATGCCGTCACCGTCGTCACCAAGGGCATCAACTATGCGTTTCTCGAGGTGAAGGGCCGTGCCTCCCATGCCGGTGGCGCACCAGAGGAAGGGCGCAACGCCATCATGGAATTGTCTCATCAGCTGCTGCAGTTGAATGAGCTTGATGATGCGGACAAGGAGACGACGCTCAACTGGACGATCGTCGAGGGCGGCGTCAAACGCAACGTGATTCCGGAGCATGCCAGGGCGGAGGGTGATATGCGCTACTTCGATAGCAGCGAGTATCAGCGTGTCCTGGAAGAAGCGCAGGCCATCACGAAGAACCAGTTGATCGATGATACCGAAGTGGAGTTTCACCTCGAGAAGGGGCGTCCGCCGCTGCCTGACAATCCGCAGAGCCAGCAGCTGGCCGAGCAGGCCCAGAAGATCTATCAGGAGTTGGGGCAGACACTGCAAGCGGTCGAGATCGGTGGCGGCACCGATGCGGCCTACGCCTATCATGCAGATTCCGATAAACCGGCAGTGCTCGAATCCCTGGGGCTCGTCGGCGGCGGCTACCACAGCGATCAGGAGTTCGTGCTGGTCGATAGCGTCGTGCCACGCCTTTACCTGACAACACGCATGATCATGCAGTTGTCCGAGGATCAGCCGCAGGAGTGAAACCGGGGTTGCAGCGGTAAATGATATGCCGTCATGACGGCAAGCCCGATAAAAAGCCCGGCCTCCAGGAGGCCGGGCTTTTTGGGTCTTTCCCCATGCTTTTCTGTCAGCCCGCCGGGCTCAGGATGCGGATATCGCCATCGGCGATCCAGTCACCGGCGTTGTCGCGGAAGCGCTGCATATGTTCGGTCTCACGGTGGGCCTGCAGCGCATCGTGGGATTCCCAGGCTTCCACCACGGTGATGGTGTCGGGGCGTGGGTCGTTGTCCTTGTCGGCGGCGCGTTCGGAGTCCAGGCACGGGTGGTAGGCGTGGCAGCCATCTTCCTCGCGCACGGTGGGCGCGACGGCGCAGAGTTCATTGAAGACATCCTGAACGTGGCCTTCCTTGGCGGTAACGGTGGCGATTACCCAGATCATCTTGGCTCCTTGTGACGGTGCTGACCGCCGATGTTGTCGGGATTCTCGTGATGAGATGTCCTGACTATGTGGAGCCGTTTCTGGCCACTGCAAGGGGCAGG
>NZ_CFDJES010000141.1:2870-6887 GCF_983723665.1 Cobetia sp.
AAGGCGATGGATCAGGACGGGAAGGCGAACTGGGCGCCTTCACGCAGACCGGCGGAAGGCCAGCGCTGGGTGATGGTCTTGCGGCGGGTGTAGAAGCGCACCGCATCCGGGCCGTAGGCGGACAGATCGCCGAACAGCGAGCGCTTCCAGCCGCCGAAGCTGTGATAGGCGACCGGTACCGGCAGCGGCACGTTGATGCCGACCATGCCGACCTGGATGTGATCACTGAAGTAGCGGGCGGCTTCGCCATCACGGGTATAGATGCAGGTGCCATTGCCGTATTCGTGATCATTGATCAGCTGCATGGCGGCTTCCATCGAATCGGCGCGCACGACCAGCAGCACCGGGCCGAAGATCTCTTCCTGGTAGCAGGTCATCTCCGGGGTGACGCCATCGATCAGGGTGCCGCCGACGAAGAAGCCGTTCTCGCCGCCTTCGACCTGCGGATTGCGGCCATCGACCACCACCGTCGCGCCTTGCTGCTCGGCGCTGTCGATGTAGCCGACCACCTTGTCGCGATGGGCTGCGGTGATCAGCGGGCCGAAATCATTGCCCTTGTCGCTGTAGATGCCGACCTTGAGGCCTTCCATCTGCTGCTTCATCTGCGCGATCAGCTTGTCGGCGGCGTCATCGCCCACGGCCACCGCGACGGACAGTGCCATGCAACGCTCACCGGAAGAGCCGAAGGCGGCGCCATTCAGTGAGTTGGCCACGTATTCCATGTCGGCGTCCGGCATCACGATGGCGTGGTTCTTGGCGCCACCGAGGGCCTGACAGCGCTTGCCGTTGGCCGCGGCGCGGCTGTAGATGTATTCAGCGATCGGGGTGGAACCGACGAAGCTGACCGCCTGGATGCGCGGGTCGTCCAGCAGCGTATCGACGGCTTCCTTGTCGCCATTGACGACATTCATGACGCCGGCCGGCAGTCCGGCCTCCATCAGCAGCTCGGCGATGAACAGCGTGGAGGTCGGGTCGCGCTCGGAGGGCTTGAGGACGAAGGTGTTGCCGCAGGCGATCGCCATCGGGTACATCCACAGCGGCACCATGGCCGGGAAGTTGAACGGCGTGATGCCGGCAACCACGCCCAGCGGCTGGAATTCGCTCCAGGAATCGATGCCCGGGCCGGTATTGCGGCTGTGCTCGCCCTTGAGCAGTTCCGGGGCGCTGCAGGCATATTCGACATTCTCGATGCCGCGCTGCAATTCGCCCAGCGCATCGTGACAGATCTTGCCGTGCTCCTGACCGATCAGGCGGGCAATCTCGTCGGCATGTTCTTCCAGCAGCTGCTTGAAGCGGAACATCACTCGGGCGCGCTTGATCGGCGGCGTGTTGCGCCATTCCGGGAAGGCGGCCTCGGCGGCCGCAATGGCTTCCTCGACCGTTGCCTTGCTGGCCAGGCGCACCTGGCCGCCGACTTCGCCGGTGGAGGGGTTGAAGATGTCCTGGGTACGACCTTCGCTGTGATCGATGTTGCCGTTGATGAGGTGTCCGAGCGTCTTCATTGGGTGGGCTCCCTGAGATGACTTGTGAAATGAATGGCGATGAATGAAGTGGTGTTGATCGTCAGTTCTGAATGTTGATGGTCAGTCTTGAGCGTCGATCGTCAGTCCTGGGCGGCGAAGGCATCGCCGAGGGCATTGATCAGGCGGTCCAGCTCGTAGTGTTCGGTGATGAACGGCAGGCCCAGCTGGATGGTGTCGCCGCCGTAACGGACATAGAAACCGGCCTTCCAGCAGTGCATGGCAATCTCATACGGGCGCCGCGCCGGCTCGCCGGGATAGGCCTCGACCTGCAGGGCACCGGCCAGGCCGTAGTTGCGGATGTCGCTGATGTAGCGCGTGCCCTTGAGTTCGTGCAGCTTCTTCTCGAATACCGGACTCAGCTCGCGGACGCGGGAGATGAGCTGGTCGTTCTCGAGCACGTCGAGGGCTGCCAGCGCCGCGGCACACGCCACCGGGTGACCGGAGTAGGTGTAGCCGTGGGGAATCTCCATCATGTAGTCGGGGCCGCCGTTGTCCATGAAGGTCTGGTAGATGTCGCCCTTGACGACCACGGCGCCCATCGGCACCGCGCCATTGGTGATCTGCTTGGCGACGTTGAGGATGTCCGGCGTGACCCCGAATTCCTCGGCGCCGCTCATGGCGCCCATGCGTCCGAAGCCGGTGATGACCTCATCGAAGATCAACAGGATGTCGTGCTGGTCGCATATCTCGCGCAGGCGCTTGAGATAGCCCACTGGCGGCGGCAGCACGCCGGCCGAGCCTGCCATCGGCTCGACGATGACGGCGGCGATGTTGGAGGCATCATGCAGCGCGATCAGCTCCAGCAGCTCATCGGCGCGCTCGGCGCCGGTCGTGGGCATGCCGGGCGTGAAGACATTTTCCTTGAGCAGGGTGTGCGGCAGGTGATCGGCATCGACCCCCTGGCCGTAGAGTGAGCGGTTGGCGCCGATGCCACCGACGCTGAAGCCGCCGAAGTTGACGCCGTGATAGCCCTTGCTGCGTCCGATCAGCTTGGTCTTGGTCGGCTTGCCCTTCTTGCGCCAGTAGGCACGCGCGATCTTCAGAGAGGTGTCGGCACTCTCGGAGCCGGAACCGGTGAAGAAGACGTGATCCAGCCCCTCGGGCATCAGCGTCTTGATGCGGTGTGCCAGTTCGAAGGCCTTGGGATGGCCGTACTGGAAGGCGGGCGCGTAATCCAGCTCGCGCAGCTGCGCGCTGACCGCCTCGGCGATCTCCGGACGGCAATGACCGGCACCGCAGGTCCAGAGACCTGACAGGCCATCGAAGATCTGACGGCCCTGTGAGTCCGTGAAGTAGGCCCCCTGCGCCTTGGTGATGATGCGCGGGTCCTGCTTGAACTGCCGATTGGCCGTGTAGGGCATCCAGTAGGCATCGAGCTGCTCCTGGCTCAAGCCTGCCTGGGCGGAAGGGGATGTATCGAAGGCGGTCATGATGTCTCCCACAGAGTGTGTTGTTGTTGGTTCTCGGCTCCTGTCGACTAGATTAGGAAGTCCTTTTGGTAAGATAAATGTCATTGTCTTTATCTTCAGGAAAGCATTTACTTAACTTTCCATGTCGTGAAACTCAGGAGGGCAGACCATGCGCAAGGACGGCATGAGGGGGCAGCTTGGCGATGCCGATCTGCGCTTGCTGCGCATCTTTCGCAAGGTGGTGGAGTGCGGCGGTTTCTCGGCGGCCGAGATCGAGCTCAATATCAGTCGCTCCGCCATCAGCATGGCGATGAGTGACCTGGAGGCGCGGTTGGGCCTCAAGCTCTGTCAGCGGGGGCGCAGTGGTTTCGCGCTCACCAATGAGGGAAGAGACGTGCATGAAGCTGCGATGCAGATGCTGGCGGCGGCAGAGGGCTTTCGCACACGCATCAATGGTCTGCATGCCTGGCTCAAGGGCGAGCTGAACATCGGCATCACCGACAATCTGGTCACCATGCCCGAGATGCACATCACGGATGCGCTGAGTGCGCTGAAGGGCCACGGCCCGGAGGTGATGATCAACATCCGCATGATTCCCCCCAACGAGATCGAGCGCGCCGTGCTGGATGGCCGCCTGCATACCGGGGTGATCCCGACGCTCAAGACGCTGCCGGGGCTCGAGTATCGCTCGCTCTATGAGGAAACCTCCTGCCTTTACTGCGCGCGGGGCCACGCGCTGTTTCGCGAGCCCCGCGCGGGCGATACCCTTGCGCGGGGGCGTCCGGTGGGCGAGGAAGAGATTCGCCAGCATGATGCGGTGCTACCGGCCTACGCGCAGACGCCTGCGATCAAGGCGCTGCATGAACCGCTCAAGGCCGCCGCTTCCGCGACTGACCGCGAGGGCATCGCCTTTCTGGTGCTTTCCGGGCGCTATCTCGGCTATCTGCCCACCCACTATGCCGAGCGCTGGGTGCGCGATGGCCAGATGCAGGCGCTCAGTCCGGTGGCCAATTCCTATGTCACTTATTACAGCGCCATCACGCGCAAGAGCCGCCCACCCAATCTGGTGCTGGAGCGTTATCTGA
>NZ_CFDJES010000142.1:0-6867 GCF_983723665.1 Cobetia sp.
TCACCACAGCGTCATCTGACGATCCAGCAGGCGATCGAAATCATCGTCGACGAACGGCAGGATGCCATCGGCGACGGGCTTGAGCTGACGACTCAGGTAGTGCTCGACATCAATGGGCGAGCGCAGATACTCGACGGGTTCCGGGCCGGAGGTGGTCATCACATAGCGAATCCAGCCGCCGCGCTGATAGCGTAACGGCAGGCCCCGCCGACGGTTCTCGTCATCCGCCAGACGCGCCGCACGGACATGGGGCGGCACGTTGCGCTGATAGTCGTCGAGCTTGCGCCGCAGCCGCTTGCGGTAGATCAAGGCCTCGACATCCGAGGTGTCCGCCGCGCCATGGGCATGGCGTTGCAGGTAATCCTGCACGTAGCCTTTCAGATACTCCTGATAGGGGCTGCCTTCGAAGATGCGGCGATAGAGTCCCTGCTGGAAGGTCTTGGCCAGCGGCGTCCAGTCGGAACGCACCGACTCCAACCCCTTGAACACCAGTTCCGTCTGGCCGCTGCTGCCTGTCTGTTGCAGCCCGGCGTAGCGTTTCTTGCTGCCCTCTTCGGCCCCGCGAATGGTCGGCATCACGAAGCGCTGATAGTGGGTCTCGAACTGCAGCTCCAACGCGCTGTCGAGATCGAGACTGTCCTTGAGATGCCGTCGCCACCAGTCGGTGACATGGGCCGCCAGCTCACGGCCGATTCGGCTCGCCTCGGCTTCGTCATGCGCAGCGCCCAGCCACACGAAGGTGGAGTCGGTATCGCCATAGATGACGCGATAGCCCTGCGCCTCGATCAACTCCACCGTCTGCTGGATGATCTGATGGCCACGCCGCGTGATCGAGGACGCCAGCCGTGGATCGAAGAAACGACAGCCGCGTGACCCCAACACGCCGTAGAAGGCATTCATGATGATCTTGAGCGCCTGGGTCAGCGGGGCGTCACCCGCCGCGCGGGCGGCGTCACGTGCTTGCCAGATCTCGGCGACGATGCCCGGCAGGCAGTGTCGATCACGCGAGAAGCACGCGCCGAGAAAACCGGGCACACCGGCCTCAGGGGCATCATCCGTGCCGTTCTCCGACCCACGCAGCCCTTCGACCAGACCCAGCGGGTCGATCAGGAAAGTGCGGATGATGGAGGGATACAGACTCTTGAAATCCAGCACCAGCACCGAGTCGTAAAGGCCGGGCTGGGAATCCATCACGAAGCCGCCGGGGCTGTCCTCTCCCACCACGTCTCCCAGATTGGGCGCGACCTTGCCCAGCCGGTGCAATCTCGGCAGATACAGATGCGTGAAGGCCGCCACCGAACCACCGCTGCGATCCGCCTCGAGTCCCGTGGCAGCGGCCCGCGCGAGCAGAAACTCCATCAGTCGCGTCTTCGCGAAGATGCGCGTGACCAGCTCGCAATCCTTGAGGTTGTAGCGCGCCAGGGAAGGCTTGTCCTCGACGAACATGCGCAGAATCTCGTCCAGCCGGCCGTAGGGATCATCGATGGCCTTGCCTTCCTGCAACAGCTCACGCGAGACATTCTCGAGACTGAACGACTCGAAATGCCAGAAGGCCGACTTGAGCGCCTCGATGCCATCCACCACCCAGCGCCCGGCGATCTCGGCAAAGAAGTGCTCGGCCTGGCGAGAATGAGAGCGCCACTGCATCACGCTGGCGTCACGTCCCAGTCGCAGTGGCAGGCCTTCGGCCTCTGACAGCCGCACCAGCATGCGCAGATCGAACTGGATGACGTTCCAGCCGATGATGACATCCGGATCATGCCTTGCGACCCAGTCCAGCAGGCATTGCAGCAACTCACGCCGGCTATCGCGGTATTCCAGCGAGAAATCGCGGCTGACGTTCTCCTCGCCATTGGGGGGCCCCAGCATGTACACCTGACGCTGTCCGCAGCCCTCGAGCGCGATGGAATACAGATTGCCCCGCGCATCGGTCTCGATATCCAGCGATGCCCAGCGCAGCGGTGGCCGATAGCCCGCAAGCGGTGTCAGGCGCGCATTCTTCACGCTGCCATCAGGCTGGCGCTCGCCGCGCGCCGTGACGCCTGCCGTGATGAAACGCTCCATCAGGTAGCGGTCCGTCGGACGAACATCCGCTTCATAGACATCGACGCCAATCGCCTTCAAACGGCGCGTCAGCTGGCCCAGGGTGCGATATTCACGACAGTAGAGCCCCACCACCGGGCGATGGTGGAAGTCTTCCAATGCCAGCGGACGCAGCTCGGCGCCGGCCTCAAAGCTCACCAGTGTCTGAGCCAGCACCTGCTGTTCGGCGGGCAGGAAAGCGACGACTTCCTGGGGCGCACATTCGACACGTACGGCGCCTTCGTCGGTGCGAATCCAGAAGCTGATCACCACCCCCTCGGGCGTGTCCTGCCAATGACGTGTCAGCACGAAGCCATGAAGTTCAACAGGAGCGTGGCGGGAATCTTCGGATGCGGCCTCTGGCACTGCATTACCTTTACGTTGAATATACGAATGCCGGGCAGGATGAGAGCAAGACGCGTCTGCATCCTCATACGATAATATGAATTCTGTATCGTACAACATCCGGCGTGAAGCCTGAGCTTGACGACGGAAATACCGTGCCTTCCCGGCGACAGGATGGATGTCTGCGGCAAGGAATGCCTCTCCCGAGATAGCGGCACCCCACAAGGAGCCTGCATCATGCAACGCTTTGAGATGATTCAAACCCTGCTGGGCCAGATGCTGGGCCAGATCGACGACATCATCTTGCTTGCAGATGATCAGCGCCATATTACCTACCTGAATGACAGTGCGGTGAAGGCATTCGGCTACCCGCGTGAAGCGTTGATCGGCAAGCAGACACGTATGCTGTATGCCTCCAGCGATGAGTTCGAGCGCCAGGGGCAGAGGCGCTTTCGTGTCGATGCCCAGCCCGCCAAGGAAGGCCGGGTCATCCGCTACCGACGCCAGGATGGCACCTACTTCTATGGGGAAACGCTCGGCGGCCCCATCAAGGACCCCACCAGCGACAACATCTTCATGTTCGGGCTGATCCGCGATGTCTCACGCCGTGTGACGGCAGAACATACTCTCCACAGCCTGCATGCCATCACCTCATCACGTGAACTCAACTTCAATGAGCGCATCGATGAGCTGCTGAAACTGGGCTGCGCCCATTTCGGCCTGCCGATCGGTATCTTCAGCCGCATCCAGGACGGCGAATACGTCGTCCAGCGCGCCTGTCACCCGGAAGACCTGCTGGAACCGGGACTGAGTTTCTCGCTCAGCGATACCTATTGCGATCACGTCTACAAGGCCGACTGCGTCCAGGCCTTCCATCATGTGGCCAGCAGTGAGATCCGCAACCATCCCTGCTATGCCAACTTCAATCTGGAAGCCTACATCGGGGCGCCGGTGATCGTGGATGGTGAGCGCTACGGCACCTTCAACTTCTCAAGCCCTGATCCGGTACCGCCCTTCACCCCCGAAGACATCGAGCTGGTACGTCTCATCGCCTTGTGGGCCGGCCACGAAGTCGCGCGTGCCAATGACATCAATGCCCTGAAGGAAGCGCATCAGGCGCTCGAGAAGATCGCGATCACCGACCCGCTGACAGGCCTCTACAATCGCCGTCATGCCCAGCAGGTACTGGATGACAGCATCGCGGCACTGGCCACCGCCGAGGTTGACCACCCCCTGTGCGTGGCACTGCTGGATTTCGACCATTTCAAGAAGATCAACGACAATCATGGCCATGACGCCGGTGATCTTGCCTTGCAACACTTGAGCGTGCTCGCCGAGGAGATTCTGCTGCCCGGCGACACCCTCGCCAGATGGGGTGGCGAGGAATTCCTGGCGATTCTGCCTGACTCGCTGCTCAGTGACTCGGCCACGCGCATCAACCTGCTGCGACAACGCATGAAGGACAGTGTCGTGGAATACGCTGGCCAACGTCTGCCCCTGTCATTGAGCATCGGGATGACCTGCCTGGAACCCGATGACCGCGCCACGCGCGAGCAGTTGATCGCACGCGCCGATGAAGCCATGTACGCGGCCAAGGAAGAAGGACGCAACTGCCTCAGGATGCTGTAACGCAATGATGCGTGAATTGCTCCGTCCTGCCTGGCCTGATCAGGAGCGCCAAGCAGGACGGAGCCCTCTCACCAAAGCCCGCTCACCAAGCCCGCTCACCAAGCCCTCTCGCCGAAGCCCTCGCGTCACGTCATCCCCCCTCTCGCACTCAGGTAGCGAACACGCTAAGGTCAGGCCCATCCCCTACTGCTGAGCCACCCGACGTCGTCGTTGCCTATCCTCATGCCTTCACACGATTCCAGCGCTACGCCGCCCGATGCGTCCTATGCCTTCGGCCTCCCGGAAGACGGCGTGCTGTCTGACCAGCCCACAAGCATTGCGCCCTTGACCGCCACCCTTGCCTCGCCTGCCCCCGCTGACCGTCACCAACTCGGTATCTTCCTGCTGCCGGGCTTCGCGATGGTCGCGTTGTTCTCGATGATCGAGCCGCTGCGCATCGCCAATCGACTGCGCGGAACACGCCTGTATCAGTGGACACTCGCAAGCCAGGATGGCGCGTCGGTCAAGGCCTCCAACGGCATGGTGCTGCCGGTGGATACCGCACGTGACGAGCTTGCCGCAGTGGACAAGCTGGTGGTGTGCACCAGCTTTGCCCCGGAAGCCTATCTGGAAGACCGCACCTTGCACTGGCTGCAGGAGCGCTCCCATAGCGGCTGCCAGCTCGGCGGCGTGGACACCGGCTGCTTCGTGCTGGCGCGCGCCGGCCTGCTCACCGGCAAGACGGTCACGCTGCATTGGGAAAGCCTGCCGGAATTCAACCAGCGCTTCGATGAGGTGGACGCCGTGGAGTCACTGTATGAAATCAGTGACGATGGCTTCTTCTGCGCCGGCGGCAGCGCCCCGCTGGACATGAGCCTGGAGCTGATTCGCCGCCAGCATGGCCAGACGCTCTATCAGGCGGTACGCGAACAGCTGATTCTCGATCAGGGTCGCCTGCCGGCCAGCCGCCAGCGCGGCATCAGCCAGCAGACGGCCGATCTGGCCGACCCGCTGCTCAGGCGTGCGATCACTCGCATGGAGAACACCCTGGAGGCCCCGCTCAGCATCGAGGCACTCGCCGAGGAGCTCGGCCTCTCATGGCGCCAGCTGGAGCGCCGCTTTCAGCAAGGGCTCGGCTGCACGCCTCGCGCCTATCATGGGGAGCGTCGCCTGCTGCACGCACGCAGCCTGCTTCACGATACCCGCCATGGCGTGACCGATATCGCCCTGGCCTGTGGTTTCACCTCGCATTCGAGTTTCACCCGCGCCTTTCGCCGTCGCTTCGGCATCACCCCGACCCAGGCACGCCGCCAGCCACCGCGCCCCTTGGGGTGATCCACGCCCGATACCCGCAACGCGATGTCGAATTGGGCACAGTGGATGTCGAATTAGGCACAGTAGCGAGCGCCGTGGGCTGCCATTCTGTCGGGGAATCGCTCACCTGACATAAGGAAGGACTCTCCATGGCGCTCCCGATCACACCCGATTACGACAGCTGGCCAATTGACGAGACTCTCGTGAAGGTCATTCACGAAGCACGCTATCTGAGCGTGACCTGGAGCGATGGCCGCGTCAGCCGTTTTCATAGTGTCTGGTTGCGCGAGAACGCCGCGGACGATACCACCGTCAATCCGGCGACGCGCGAACGCATTCTGGACCTCTCCCAGATTCCCGCCTGGCCGGAAATCGCCGAGGCCAGCATCGATGAGGACGGCGCACTCAGCGTGCTGTTCACGCCCGAAGACCGCAGCCTGCGCTTCCACCCGGGCTTCCTGCGTGCCAATGACTATGACAACCAGGACGCGCTGCCGCCGGAACTGCCACCGCTGACGCTCTGGCACGGTGAGCAGTTGGATCAGCCGCCGACCATCGATGCCGCCCGCCTGGCCGAGGCCGATCATGGCAGCGCGCAGGAGGCGGAAATTCTGTATCCCACCCTGCACGAACTGCTCGGCAAGGGACTGGTGCGCCTGCGCGACCTGCCGACGGAAGAAGGCGCCATCGAAAAGGTCGCCGAACGCATCGGCTCGATCCGCACCACCAACTTCGGCCACCTCTTCAATGTCCGCGCGATCCAGAACCCGGATTCCAACGCCTATACCTCCATCGCCTTGCCGCCGCATGTGGACCTGCCGACCCGGGAATATCAGCCGGGCCTGCAGTGCCTCTATTGTCTCGAGAACACCGTGGAAGGCGGCATGGCGGTGATGATGGATGGCTTCGCCATCGCGGCGGCGCTAAAGGAAGAACACCCCGAGGCCTACGAGACACTCACCACGGTGCACTGGCGCTACGCCAATACCTCGCGCAATACCGATCATGTCTGGTACTCGCCGATGATCGTGCTGGGTCAGGCAGGAGAACTGCTGGAGGTACGGATCGCCGACTTCCTGCGCGGGCCGATGATGGCGCCGTTCGAGCAGACCGAGACCGCCTATGAGGCACTGATGACGCTACAGCGCATGTTGCGTGAGCCGCGCTTCGCCATGCGCTTCACCTATGCCCCCGGCGACATGGTCATCTTCGACAATCGCCGCCTGCTGCACGCCCGCGATGCCTTCGAGGGCGACAGCGGCAGCCGCTGGTTGCAAGGCTGCTACCTGGAACGTGACGAGGTGCGCTCTCGCTATCGCATGCTCAAGCGTGCCGAACGCGCCGAGCGGGTCGAGGAAGCTACCCAGACGGCGTGATTCGGCACGGCATGCCTCTGCTCGCGAATTGGCTCACACATCAGCTCACGCCGATGGCCGGCATGAGAATGAGAACGTGCGGGGGAATCAGGGCGTGCGTGGCGTGATGACGAGCGTGAAGCCGGGGTCCTGCGGGATCAGG
>NZ_CFDJES010000143.1:0-3571 GCF_983723665.1 Cobetia sp.
GAGATTATGCGATGCATAACACAAAGCTGAGCTATTCTTGGTGGGGTGCCTTTTGTAAACTCATTGCAAATCAGTCACTTGGTAGTGTCGCAAGGCGCCTGTCAGCATAAGGCAGCTGTTATGGCTGCCATAACGATAGCTTTATGCTTGATTTTATTGCTTTTTTTGCAATGCAGCGCTTGACCCTGATGCACCGACAAGAAAAGACTGATGCTGGACACTCATCGTGTCGCGGGTGATGTCAGGCCTTCTGGCCATGCGTGAGTCACGGCTTGCGATTCAGGCAAGTCTCACCTGTGACAGGCAATAACGTCGCTGAAAGCGCCTCCGGCAGGCAGGATGGCGCGAATCAGCGCTCAACAGGAACGACGCCATGAACCTTTCAAGGCTGGCAGCCTCAGGCATGAACACGGACGTGAAACGAGGTGCGCGATGCTGAATATTCTAGTCGTGCGCGAGATGCGTGCACCGGACCTGGTGACACCCGACGAGGGCGTGAGCAGCACACTGGCGCGCGGGGAATGCCGCGTCGCGCTGGACCCGGTGACGGCCGGCAAGCTCGCGCGTCACCTCGACAGCAGCGTCAATGACACCAGCGACGCCATCGTGCACGTGGAGAGCGGTGCCGGACGTCATGCACACTTCGACGATGCGGCCTACGCCGCCCAGGCCGGGGTGGCGGTCGTCGCCGAGGCCGATATCGCGGCGGCGCGTGCCGCGGCGGATCTCGTGCTGTGCGTGCGTACGCCCAGCGAGTCACAGATCAGCGAGTTGCGTGAAGGCGCGGTGGTGGTGGCATTGATGACGCCGTACCAGAACCCGCAGCTGATCAGCAAGCTTGCCAGCCAGGGGTTGACCAGCCTGTGCATGGAATTCGTGCCGCGTATCTCGCGCGCCCAGAGCATGGACGCCCTGTCCTCGCAGGCGGGTGTCGCGGGCTATCACGCCGCGCTGCTGGCGGCCAATGAGTCCTCGGTGTTCTTCCCGATGCTGACGACTGCCGCCGGGACCGTGCGTCCGGCGCGTGTCGTGGTGGTCGGTGCCGGCGTCGCGGGCCTGCAGGCCATCGCGACCGCCAAGCGTCTCGGCGCCCAGGTGTGGGCCTATGACATCCGTGCTGCCGCGCGTGAGCAGGTCGAATCGCTGGGCGCCAAGATGATCGATACCGGCGTCGATGCCTCCGGCGAGGGCGGCTACGCCCGCGAGCTGACCGATGACGAGCGCGCCCAGCAGGCCGATGCGCTGGCACGTCACATGGGCGATGCGCATGTGGTGATCTCCACCGCCGCGATTCCGGGACGTCCGTCGCCGCGTATCATCAGCCGCGAGATGGTCGAGGGCATGAAGCCCGGCGCCGTGCTGGTCGATCTCGCCGCCGAAGGCGGTGGCAACTGTGAACTGACCGAGCCCGGCAAGCGTGTCGAGCACGCCGGCGTCACGGTACTCGGCCCGCTGGACATGGCCTCGAGCCTGGCGGTCAATGCCAGCGAGATGTACGCCAAGAACCTCTTCAACCTGCTGACCCCCTTCATGAAGGACGGCGAACTGACGCTGGACTTCGAGGATGCGGTGCTCGGCCCGATGCGTCTGACCGAAGGCGGCCGCATCACCCACGATGACGTACGCGCTCGCGCGGAGGACGCCGCATGATCGAAGGACTTTCTGCCGTATACATCCTGATGCTGGCGGCCTTCGTCGGCTACGAGGTCATCTCGCGCGTGCCGGTGATTCTGCACACGCCACTGATGTCCGGTTCCAACTTCATCCACGGCATCGTGCTGGTCGGGGCGATGATCGCCCTCGGTCAGGCCGAGACCGGCATGCAGCAGTTCATCGGCTTCATCGCCGTGCTGCTGGGCGCCGGCAACGCGGTCGGCGGTTATGTGGTCACCGAGCGCATGCTGGAAATGTTCAAGACCAGTGATCGCAGCAAGGGCACAGACGCTGCCAATGGCATCAACGACAAGGAGGCTCGCTGATGAACTGGCTGGTCGAAACAGGGTATTTCGCGGCGGCGGTGGTCTTCATCCTCGGCCTAAAGCGCATGTCACATCCTTCCACGGCACGCAGCGGCATCCATTGGGCCGGTATCGCGATGGTCGTGGCTACGCTGCTCACCTTCCTGCATCCGCAGATTGATGGCCGTTATGGCCTGATGCTGCTGGCCATCGTGATCGGTGGTGGTATCGCCTGGTACTCCGGCAACAAGGTCGAGATGACCGACATGCCGCAGATGATCGCCATCTACAACGGCATGGGCGGCGGTGCGGCAGCGGCGATCGCCGCGGTCGAGCTGATGCGCATGAGCGACAACCCGGCACTGATCGAGCAGCACGGCTCGCTGGCGCTGTGGCTGGGCGTGCTCGGGGCGATGATCGGTGCGGTGGCCTTCTCCGGTTCCATCGTGGCCTGGGCCAAGCTGGACGGGCGTCTCAAGAAGGCGTTCAACTTCCCGAGTCAGCAGCTGATCAACATGATCGTGCTGGGCCTGACGGTCTATCTGGGCGTCGTGATCGCGGCGGTGGAACCATCAAGCTCGCTGGTGCTGGTGTTCTTCGCGCTCGCGTTGCTGTTCGGCGCGATGCTGGCACTGCCCATCGGTGGCGCTGACATGCCGGTGATCATCTCGCTGTTCAATGCGCTGACCGGCCTTGCGGTGGCAATGGAAGGCTTCGTGCTCGGCAATGCCGCGATGATCATCGCCGGTACTGTCGTCGGGGCGGCCGGTACGCTGCTGACCCAGCTGATGGCCAAGGCCATGAATCGCCCGATCCGCAACGTGCTGTTCAAGCAGTTCGGTGGCGCATCAGGTGTCGAGCAGGGCGAGATCGAGGGCAGCATGAAGGCTTCCGATCCGATGGACGCCGCCGTGCAGCTGGCCTTCGCCGAGCGCGTCATCATCGTGCCGGGCTACGGCATGGCGGTGGCACAGGCACAGCACAAGGTCTGGGAGATGGTCGAGCTGCTGGGTGAGCGTGGCGTCGAAGTGCGCTTTGCGATCCACCCGGTCGCCGGTCGCATGCCGGGTCACATGAACGTGCTGCTGGCGGAAGCCGGCGTGCCCTACGACATGATCGCGGACCTGGACGAGATCAACAACGACTTCGAGACCACCGACGTCACGCTGGTCATCGGTGCCAATGACGTGGTCAATCCGGTCGCCAAGAACGACGCCTCAAGCCCGCTGTACGGCATGCCGATCCTCAACGCCGACCAGTCACGCAACGTGCTGGTGATCAAGCGCGGTCAGGGTTCCGGCTTCTCCGGTGTCGAGAACCACCTGTTCTATCTTGACCACACACGCATGGTGTATGGCGATGGTCAGAAGGTGGTCGGCGACATGATCACGGCCCTCAAGACGCTGTGATCTGACGCCTCGGCGTGATGGGGCAAGTCTGCCGCCATCACGCCAGTGCTGAACAGACCGGCAATTTCTGCGCCTCAGGGGGCAGGAATTGCCGGTTTTTTATGCATATCGAGAATTCATGCATATCGAGAGTTCATGCGTATCGATGGTGCATGCCGGTCGATTGCTTGCGAGGCGCGCGTGGCAGGCGCGTCACTCAGGCGC
>NZ_CFDJES010000143.1:3671-5509 GCF_983723665.1 Cobetia sp.
CAGGCGCAGCCCCCTGCGTTGGCCACGAGGTCTGCGCAGACATCTCTTGTTCAGCATTCTCTGACAAACTATGAGTACAATGCCTGCCATTCACTGAGCACATCGTCATCCAAGGAGTCAGCATGTCTGCCACTACCCCTTCACCTCGTCGGGCCATTCGTGATCGCGAGGTAAGCGAAACGACCCCACAGGCGGTGGGACTCAATGTCTGCGTGCTGGGTGGCGGCAGCTTCGGGACCGCGATCGCCTCGATTGCCGCCGACAACGGTGCCAGCGTCACCCAGTGGATGCGTGATGCCAGCCAGGCCGAGGAGGTCAACACCCAGCACCGCAACTCGGGCTATCTGCCGGGCTTCGAGATCAATGCCTCGGTGCGTGCTACCACCGACATGGCCGATGCACTGGCCGAGGCCGAGCTGGTGTGCGTGGCGATTCCCTCCAAGGCCTTCCGCACGGTGGTCCGTCAGGCGCGCGCTCACCTGCGTGAAGGGCAGATTCTGGTGGCCACCACCAAGGGCATCGAGAGCGAAGGCTTCACCCTGATGAGCGAGGTGCTGGAGCAGGAAACCGGCTTCGCGCATATCGGCGTGCTGTCTGGCCCCAATCTGGCGGCCGAGATCGCCCAGCGGCAGCTGACGGCCACGGTGATCGCCTCCGATGATGCCTACACCCGCGCTCGCGTGCAGACGGCCTTCGGTTGCGACTATTTCCGTGTCTACGCCAGCAATGACCGCTACGGCGTCGAGCTGGGCGGGGCGCTGAAGAACATCTACGCCATCGCGGCCGGCATGGCCGCGGCCCTGGGCATGGGCGAGAACACCCGCGCCATGCTGATGACCCGTGCGCTGGCCGAGATGAGCCGCTTCGCGGTGGCCAAGGGCGCCAATCCGATGACCTTCCTCGGCCTTGCCGGCGTGGGCGATCTGATCGTGACCTGCTCCTCGCCGTTGTCGCGCAACTATCGGGTCGGCTACGCGCTGGGAGAAGGGCGCACCCTCGACCAGGCGGTCGAGGTGCTGGGGCAGGTCGCCGAGGGTGTCAACACCGTGCGATTGGTGCAGGATGAATCCGAGCGGCTGGGCATCTACATGCCGCTGGTCAGTGGCATGGCCAAGGTGCTGTTCGAGAATGTCGACCCGCATCACATGGCCCGCGCGCTGATGGGCGGTGAGCAATCCAGCGATGTGGAATTCGTGCTGTCGCGTGAGTCGGTGCAGCAGGCGCGGCAGTTGGAACCCGACGGCTCCTGAGGACTCATAGCAGGTAGCGGGTGATGGAGCGTGTTTCGCCATCCCCTTGTCTGACTCGTGCAACGCTCCGGTTGGCGAGTCCCTGGTCATCGGCCGCAGCGACAAAGCGAGTGATGAAGCGCTTGCGCTGCGGCAGTCATCTTTTCAGGAGAATGTCATGAGTGTACTGATCATGCGTCACGGTGAGGCCCAGGCCGGCACGCCGGACCCCAGCCGCGAATTGAGTGAATATGGCCGCGAAGAGGCGCGCCGCATCGGTCGCTGGTTGGCCCATCAGCTGCCCGCCGAGCGTCGTGCGCGGCTGACGCTGGTCGTCAGTCCGTTTACCCGCGCCCAGCAGACCGCCCAGGAGATCTCCTCGGCGCTGGAGTTGAGTGGTGAGCAGCAGACCACGCTCGAGATCATCACCCCGGACGACCCGCTGACGCCGGTGCTCGACTGGCTGCAGACCCATGTGCCGCCCACCTCTGAAGGGCGCGAGCCGCGTGACTGGCTGATCATCAGCCACAATCCGCTGGTCTCGAATCTGGCCAGCGCCCTGGTCGATGGCCCCGGCAGTACCCAGCTGGCCTTTGCCACCGCAAGTCT
>NZ_CFDJES010000143.1:5609-6832 GCF_983723665.1 Cobetia sp.
CCGCTCAGCTTGAGCACGAAGATGCCTGCCGTGATGGTGATGCCCGCCATCAGGGTGCTGATGGCGATGATGTTGGCGGCCAGGCGGTCATTGCCGCCCATCGCCCGCACCATCACGAAGCTTGCCGCCGCCGTCGGTGAGGCGAAGAACAGGAACAGCACTCCGAGTTCGGTGCCGCGGAAGCCCAGCAGCACGGCGACGGTGGTCGCCAGCAGCGGCACGCTGATCATCTTCATAAGGCTGGCACTGAGGGCCAGCTTGCGGCCTTCACGCAGCGAGCGCATCGACAGGGTGCCGCCGATGCAGATCAATGCCAGCGGCAGCGTCATGCGCGCGAAGTAGTCGCCGGAGGTCTCCAGCCACTCGGGCAGCTGCCAGCTGAATGCCGCGAAGGGCAGGGCGGCCAGCACGCCGAGAATCAACGGGTTGGTGATGATGCCGCGCGCGATGCCACTCCAGCTGGTGCGGCCATCGCCGAGATAGCTCGACAGCACCACCACCGACAGCATGTTGTAGGACAGGATGACGACGCCCATCAGGATGCCGCCCATCGAGAGGCCGAGATCGCCATAGAGATTGGCGGCCAGTGCCAGCCCGACGATGGCGCAGTTGCCGCGAAACGAGCCCTGGACCACCTCGCCGCGTTCCTTTCTCGGCACGCGCAGGATCGCCCAGCCCCACAGCAGCAGGAAGGTGCCCAGTGTCGCCAGCGCGAAATAGGTCAGCATGCCCGGGCGCAGGGCGTGATCCAGGTCCGCGCGCACGATGGAGAGGAAGACCAGCGCCGGCATGGTGCCCTTGAACACCAGTGATGAGGCGGTGCCGATGAAGGTGTCATCGATCCAGCCGAGGCGTTTGAGGCCCAGGCCCAGAAATACCATCGCGAAGACCGGAACGGTGACGTTCAGGGTCGCGACGAACAGCGCCAGCATGTCGTTCATGAAGTAGTCTCGCTCATTTCCGCCCTTGTCCTGTGAGTGTTGCGGTCTGTCTGGTGAGGCTTTTGGTCAGCGTCTGACGAGCGTTGCGCGACCGCCCATCGTGAACTGCCGCGGCGGCCTGGCTCAGGCCAGCCAGAAGCCCGTGATCAAGGCCGCTGCCAGCAAGGCCCAGAACAGGCCGTTGCGCAGGCGGGTATCGCGACGCGGCCTGGAAGACGGCGAGGAAGTAGCGGACTGCTTGTCATGCTTGGGCATCGAGGGGTCCTGTCCAGCAAGGTGAAA
>NZ_CFDJES010000144.1:0-2043 GCF_983723665.1 Cobetia sp.
TGCAGGCGACGGCCGAGGCGTTCCGGCTGGTGCGCGGGGCGCTCGGGGTCGATGAGTTCACCGGCGTCGCGGGCGTCCGCGAAGGCCTGGCGGAAGCGGGCTTCCATGTTGGCGAGCAGCATCTCGACCTTGTCGCGGGCGGCCTGTTCACGTTCGCCGAGTTCCAGCAGGCTCTTGGCCAGCATGCAGGCGCGGGACGGCACTTCGCAGTCGCGCAGTCCGCCGAGCTTGCGGATATAGGTGGCGAGAGCGGTCAATGGCGAGTCGTGGCTGGCCATCAGGCTTTCCATCTCGCGCAGGCTGCGCGCGGAGTAGCAGTCCAGCGCTTCCTGGAAGAGGCCATCCTTGCTGCCGAAGGTGGCGTAGATGCTGCCGGGACGCATGTCGAGCGCGTGCTCGATATCCTTAAGCGAAGTGGCATGAAAGCCCTTCTGCCAGAAGAGATTGAGCGCCCGTTCGAGGGAATCCTGGCGGTTGTGCAAGGTCGCGCGTGGCATGGCTGTCCTGACGATGGGGCTCGCGAGTGACGTCTGTCTTCGCGCGGCATGGCGAAGCGGGCGGTCTGCAAGGAGCAAGGTATTGAGTGAGTACTCAAGTTTAACTTGAATGATCGCTCAAATCCAGCTAGTGTGTTCCCCGACAACGCAGTGCAGCGGATGGTCAGGCGTTATTTTGAGCGTTTGCTCATATCTTGCCTTTCATCCTCAGGGGCGCTGCTGGAGGCTTCATGCCACTGGCTGGCAGCCCGTCCCTGAGATTCCGCGCATCTCGCTCATCATTCCGAAGGAGTTCTCATGACTGATTTCACACTCTATACCGCCGACAATGCCCCGCAGGACAGCAAGCCGCTGCTCGGCAAGTCCGTCGAAGCCTTCGGCATGGTGCCGGGCTTGCACGCCGTGATGGCCGAAGCCCCGGGCCTGCTGGAAGGCTACCAGGTGCTGCACCAGCTGTTCCTCGACAGCAGCTTCGATGATGAAGAGACCACCGTCGTGTGGCAGACCATCAACGTCGAGCACAACTGCCACTACTGTGTGCCGGCGCATACCGGTATCGCCAAGTCGATGAAAGTGGATGACGCCATCATCGAGGCGCTGCGCAACGAGACGCCGCTGCCGACCGAGCGCCTGGAAGCCCTGCGCACCTTCACGCTGGCCGTGGTGCGTGAGCGTGGCTTCGTCGATGACGCCACCGTGCAGACCTTCCTCGATGCCGGTTACACCAAGCGCAATGTGCTGGAAGTGATTCTGGGCCTGTCCCAGAAGGTGATGAGCAACTACACCAATCACCTGGCCGAGACGCCGATCGACGAGCCGTTCAAGAAGTTCGAGTGGCACAAGCAGGGCTGAAACTGAGGCGAGAGGGCACGGTAAGTGCCTGTGCCATCAATGCTAATGAAAATATTTCTCATTAGTGTTGACGTCTGAGCCCGCGGGTCATATTCTGGGGTCATCGCTTCCCCGCCATGGGTAGCGGTGTCCCGGCCAGCGGAGTCAGGCCCCTGTCCGGGAGGCTTCTCATCAGACAGTTTTACGGTCCTTGCCAGCGGCTCATCCTACGGGGTGGGCCGCTTTTTTATGCGCAAAAAAAGACGCCTCCTTCGCTTGCACGAGGGAGGCGTCCGGAAGCGCTTCTCGATTCACTCGCTTTCCGTCTGCCAATGACAGGGAGGAAGGCTTGCGAGTCGAGCGGTGCTTCGTGCTCACCAGATTTGGATGTCAGGTCCCTGGCAAGCGTCTCATCAGGCCAGTCACGACCTTGATATTCTGGCGCCATGATACGTCAGCCGGTGAGGGGAGGCCAGCGGCGCGTGAGATAAACGCTGACTCAATGTTAATGAAAATATTTCTCATTAGTATTGACGGCGTCTGCTGGAGAGCATAATCTGGATTCATCGCTTCCCGCCATGGAATGCGGTAGCCAGAACAGCGGAGTCAGGCCCCTGTTCGGGTTTCTCCTCATCAAGCTAGTCACGGTCTTAGGGCGACTCTCACGGGTCGCCTTTTTTCGTGTCTGGCCGTCAGACGCTGCTCTGGCGCGCTA
>NZ_CFDJES010000144.1:2143-6779 GCF_983723665.1 Cobetia sp.
CAGACGGCCAACGTCGCCTTCCATCTGCATGGGCGCCAGCTGATCAGCATGCGCCACGAGGATATCGGCCTGCTGCGGCTGTTCCGCAATCACCTGCGTCGTCAGCGACTGAGTCCGGAGGATGGCTGGGAGGTGCTGCTGGCGCTGCTGGCGATGAAGGTCGATTACCTGGCCGATGAAATCGAGGATATCTACCGGGCGCTGGAGGCGCTGGGCAAGCAGGCGGTGCACCCCGAGGCGCTGGAAGACACCCTGCACGGCATCCTGTTGCAGGAGCGCTACAACGACAAGGTGCGCCAGTCGCTGCTGGACAGCCAGCGCCTGCTGCGTCAGCTGACGCGCCATCTGCCCTCGGCGCCACGCCAGAAGTCGCGACGGCAGGAGATTCGCGACATGCTGCGCGACATCGACTCGCTCAATCCGCACACCACCTTCATCTTCGACAAGGTCAACTTCCTGCTCGATGCCTCGATCGGTTTCACCAACCTCGATCAGAGCCGCATCATCAAGATCTTCTCGGTGGCGGCAGTGGTCTTCATGCCGCCGACATTGATCGCCAGCATCTACGGCATGAACTTCCACTGGATGCCGGAGCTGGACGAGGACTGGGGCTATCCCTTCGCGCTGTGTCTGATGGGGGTGTCGGCGCTCTCGACCTATCTGTTCTTCAAGTGGAAGAAGTGGCTGTAAGTCGCTGAAGACAGGCATAAAAAAAGCGCCTGGCGTCGTGAGACGGCAGGCGCACAAGAAACTTGCATTACAACACTGAAGATCGCCACCGAGGCCCGGGATGGGCCGACAGCGAAACCGCGCGTGGGGGCGTCGCCATGCAGACCAGTCACCGGGAATCGGTGGGATGAGCAGTGCAACTACCTGAGCGCGAACCTGGACGGTCGGGCTGCGCCACGCAGGCCCGGCCGTCGTCGGTCTAGTCCGGAAGCAGGCGGCCGATGCCGCGGCGCGCCTGCTCCCGCATGTTCGTGGCGCACAGTATAGGGTGCCGCGCTTTGGAGAATAAGCGCGTACAATCGAAAACTAGGGTTTCCATATTGGAAACTTGAAGGAGTGATGGGGTGTCTGGCCGTATTCAGGGGGCCATGGCGGTTGCACAGCAAGGGTGAGGGAGACACATGGCGACACTTGATGCACTGCGCGTATTCGTCGAGGTCGTGCGCGCGGCCAGTTTCACGGCGGCGGCACGGCGACTGGGAATTTCCAAGTCGCTGGCGTCCAAGCGGGTGGCGGCACTGGAAGAGCAGCTGGGCGTCAGCCTGATCAATCGCTCGACCCGCAAGCTGCATCTCACCGAGGCGGGGCGCATCTACTACGAGCACGGCCTGCGCATCCGCGAGGAGCTGGAATCCGCCGAGGCCCGCGTGCAGTCCGTCACCTCGCAGCCGATGGGCCAGCTCAAGGTGTCGGCGCAGGTGTCGTTCGGCTTCATGTATCTGGCCGCGCCGACCACCGCCTTCATGCGTCGCTACCCGGATGTCAGCGTCGAGATTCTGCTCGAGGATCAGCGCTTCGAGCCCATCGATGAGTCGGTGGATCTGGCGATTCGCATGGGGCCGCTGCCGGATTCCTCGATGGTCTCGCGGCCGCTGTGCAAGGTGGTCTATGGCCTGTATGCGGCGCCGGACTATCTGGCGCGCGTCAATGCGCCGCCGGTGCAGCCTCAGGACATCCGCGCCTTCGATACCATCTTCTACGGCAATTACGATCTGGGGGCGCATTGGCGCTTCACGCTCAATGGCCAGCCCTTCGATGTGGAGCCGGAGTCGCGGCTGGTGATCAACAATCTGCTCGGCGTGGTGGAGGCGGCCAAGGCCGGCTTCGGTCTCGCCTACCTGCCGACCTTCTCGGCCCGCGCGGCAGTGGAGAGTGGTGAGCTGGTGCCGCTGCTGCAGCCCTACTGGAACGAGCATGGCTCGATGGTGGTGCTGTTCCGCTCACGCAAGTACCTGCCCGACAAGACCCGCGCCTACCTCGACTTCATCACCGAGTGGTTCCAGGAGCATCTGCAGCTCTGACGTCTCCTCTCCTGAGGGGTTACCACTTGATGGCCTGGCCGGCCCAGTCGTAGAATCCGCCGCTGGCGGTGGGCGTGAGTTCAGAGGCGACGCGCAGCAGACGGCGCGCCACGAAGCCCGTGGTGAACAGTTTGCCCTCGGGCACGCGGGCCTGGAAGGGCGTCGACAGGCCGGTGTCGGTGGTGCCGGGATGCAGCGCGACCAGCAGCGCCTCGGGATTGCGGCGCGCGATCTCGATGGCGGCGGTCTTGAGCAGCATGTTGTGGCTGGCCTTGCTGGCGCGATAGGCATACCAGCCGCCGCTGCGGTTGTCGGAGATCGAGCCGACCCGCGCCGACAGCGAGGCGAAGATCACCGGCGTGCGTCGGCGCAGACGTGGCGCCAGCATTCCCAGCAGCAGGGCCGGGGCGAAGGCGTTGACCTGATGCAGGCGCGTCAGGGCCGCCAGACTCAAGTCTTCCAGGCGCTTCTCCGGCCATAGCTGCTCGCGCTCGTCATGCAACAGGCCCAGCGCGTTGAGTATCAGCGCCGGTGGCTGTCCCGTCTCGCTCTCGCCATCCAGTTGCTGTGCCAGCCACTCCTCGAGGCGCGCGGTGCCTTGCTCGGTGGTCAGGTCGGCCTCCAGTGTCTCGAGCTCGGGATGCGCCGTCAGGTATGAGACATCGCGACTCACCGCCAGCACTTTTCCACAGTGGGGATGGGCGAGCAGCTCCGCGATCAGCGCCCGCCCGATCCCGCCGCTGGCACCGGTGACCAGTGCGCAGAAGCCCCGTGGCAGGCGCGCGAAGGTATCCGCCGCCAATGGCTGATCTTCCAGTGTGCTGTCTGCCATGCATGTCTCCCTCTGTAGTGGCCGAATGTGACTGTCGTCAGGCAGTGCGCTCCATCAGCCTGGCGAGACGGGAATCGCTGCTGAGCGTGGTCGGGGTGGTGTCTTCCTGCAGGCGGCCCGCCTCCAGCAGCGCCAGACGCGCAAAGCGCTCCAGCCCCAGCGGCTGGTGGGTGATCATGATCAGGCTGCGGCCCTCGCAGGCGGCGAGAATCGCGCTCATCACCTGCTCGGCGCTGGTGCGGTCCAGTCCTTCGCAGGGCTCATCGAGCAGCACGATCGGCGCCGGTGACAGCAGCGCACGTGCCACGCTGAAGCGGCGCAGCTGGCCACCGGACAACGAGCGCCCCCCTTCATCCGGGAAGCCGGCCAACCCCTGTGGCTGGCGGGCCAGCCAGTCGCCAAGGCCAAGACTTTCCAGCATGCGCGTCAGTGCCTCATCGCTGGCCTCGGGAGCGGCCAGGCGCAGGTTGTCGGCGTAGCTGGCACAGAACAGATGCGTGTCCTGCGGGCAGACCGCGAAGCTTGCGCGCAGCGTGGCCTCATCGAGTGATTCCAGCGCCACGCCGCCCAACGTGATGCGTCCGGCGCTGGGAATATGGAAGCGACTGAGCACGTCCAGCAGGGTGCTCTTGCCGCTGCCGGACGGGCCGAGCAGTGCCAGATGCTCGCCTGCGGCCAGTGTCAGGGAAAGCTCTGTGAGCACCGGCGTGTCGCCGTGGGTGACGCTCAACTTCTCGATCTCCAGGGCGTGACCCACCGGCATGGCAGCCTCGGAGGGATGGGGGAAGTGGGCCGCCGGCGTATTGGCCTGCACGCCGTTGAGGCGCGCGGCCGCCGACAGGCAGCGACCGAGCCCCTGCCAGGCCAGCGGCAGTGGCGCCAGCGCCTCGAAGGCGCCGAGCACGGCCAGCAGGAACAGTGCCAGCAGGCGACCATCGAGCAGCTCGCCAGAAAGCATCGTCATGTCGGTGTTCGCATATGGCGCCATCTGCATGACGCCGAGTAGCGCCACCCCGGCCAGCGTCAGCCCCAGCAGACTGTGGCTCAGCCAGCTGGCCAGTGCCTGACGGCGTGCCTGGGCGCGCTCGATGCGGTCCCGCTCGGCCTGTTGCTCGGCGAGGCGCTCAAGCTCTTCATTCCAGCGTCCATAGATCACCAGCTCGCCCAGTCCCTGCAGGCGCTCCAGCAGGCGCGCGCGCAGGCGGCTGGCCGAGGACTGATGACGCATGGCGTCACGGCTGCCACGCCACCAGGCCAGCCATGGCACCAGTCCGCCGGTCAGTACCAGTCCGATCACCGCGACCAGCGCCAGTGTCGGCGCGAAGATGCCGATCAGCGTGCCGGCGGCGAGGATGGTGCAGACCGCCACCAGCGAGGGAATCAATACGCGCACGTAGAGGCTGTCGAGGGCGTCGACATCCGCGCCCAGGCGCGTCATCAACTCTCCCTGGCCGGCATGTTGCAGGGCGGCGGGGGAGAGCGGCTCGATGGCCTCGAACAGGCGGCGGCGCAGGCTCGCCAGCAGACGCAGCGTGCCTTCGTGGGTGGTGACGCGCTCGCCATAGCGTCCGGCGGTGCGCGCCAGTGCCAGCCCGCGCACGCCTGCCGCCGGGGTGAAGAAGTTGAAGGCCTGGGTGGCGGCGACGCTCAAGCCGGCCACAGCGGTGGCAGAGAGGAACCAGCCCGACAGCGCCAGCAGACCGGTGGCGGCCAGCAGGGTGATCAGCGCCAGCAGCGCACCGATGCCCAGCCAGCCGCGATGCTCGCGCATCAG
>NZ_CFDJES010000145.1:0-2571 GCF_983723665.1 Cobetia sp.
TCGCTATCAGGGCAATACGCTCGCCTTCATGTTCGAGAGTCGCTATCTGTTCCAGTCCACCCCACAGGCCCTGTCGTCGAGCGCTCGGCAGCGCGACTACGGCTCGGTCTGGCAGGGGCTCGCGTCTCACTTTACGCCTCACACCACTCCTCAATCCACCCCTTGATTCACTCCTTAATTCACCCTGCATCAGCGATGAACTTTGACTGTTCATCGTCATCCGACCCCAGGCAATTCCTGCATTATTGCTCACGTTGCTCTTCAAGGAGGCACCCATGAAATTCGCTACCTACCAGGATGGTTCCCGCGATGGAACACTGCTGCTGGTCTCCCGTGACCTGACCCGCGCCGTCAAGGTCGCGGATGTCGCCACGACGCTGCAGGCGCTGCTGGAAGACTGGGCCTCGCTGGCGCCCGGGCTCGAGCAACGCTACGCGGCGCTCAATGATGGCACGCTGACGGACGCCTTTGCGCTGGAAAGCCAGGCGCTGCATTCCCCGCTGCCGCGCAGTTATCAGTGGGCAGACGGCTCGGCGTATCTGAACCATGTCCAGTTGGTGCGTCAGGCGCGTGGCGCCGAGATGCCCGAGACCTTCTGGCATGACCCGCTGATGTATCAGGGCGGCAGCGACAGCTTCCTGGCCCCCGGCGCCGATATCGTGTGTGTCAGTGAGGAGCATGGCATCGATTTCGAAGGCGAGATCGCCGTCATCACCGATGATGTGCCGATGCACGTCAGTCCGGAGCAGGCCGAGGACCACATTCGCCTGTTGATGCTGGTCAATGATGTAAGTCTGCGTGGGCTGATCCCTGGCGAACTGGCCAAGGGCTTCGGCTTCTTCCAGGCCAAGCCGTCGTCAAGCTTCTCGCCCATCGCCGTGACGCCGGATGAGCTGGGGGATGCCTGGCAGCAGGGGCGCGTGCATCTGCCGCTCAGCGTGCATCTCAATGGTGAGAAGTTCGGTGAGCCAGAGTCCGGGCCAGACATGATCTTCAGCTTCCCGCAGCTGGTGGCGCACGCCGCGAAGACTCGCCCCCTGGGCGCCGGCGCGATCATCGGCTCAGGCACCGTGTCCAATCCCGGCAAGGATGGCGGCCCCGGCAAACCGATCAGCGAAGGGGGCGTGGGCTACAGCTGTCTGGCCGAAGTGCGCATGGTCGAGAAGATCCTGTTCGATGAGATTCGCACGCCCTTCATGCGTTTCGGTGATCGCATCCGCATCGAGATGTACGATCGCGATGGCCAGAGCATCTTCGGCGCCATTGATCAGCAGGTGACGCAGTTGGACGCCTGATGGCGGCGTCGAGAGGCAGAGCTTCTCAGAGACATGTCTCGGGAAGACGTCGTGTACCGGTAAGCCTCAAGCCAACTGGGTGCGAGGTAGTGCGAAGGGGCGGCCGGCATCCAACCGCGTCACAGGGGAGTGCAGCATGAGTTCAATGAGCCTGTATGGCTATTACCGTTCATCTACCAGCTATCGGGTAAGAATCGCGCTGGCGCTCAAGGGGATAGAGGTCGCTCAGGTGCCGGTCAATCTGCTCAAGGGCGAACAGCGCAGCGCGGACTATCTGGCCATCAACCCCCAGGGACTGGTGCCGACCCTGATGGTGGGAGATACCCCCGCACCGGTGGTCCTGACCCAGTCGCTCGCGATCATGGAATATCTGGAGGAGCGCTGGCCCACCCCGGCGCTGTTGCCCTCAGCGCCGGAAGCGCGTGCGAAGGTGCGCTCACTGTGCCAGTTCATGGCCTGTGAGATGCATCCGCTCAACAATCCGCGCGTTCTCAATTATCTGACCGATCGGCTTGAGGTCACCCAGCAGCAGCGCCTTGAGTGGTACCGACACTGGGTCGCTGAGGGCTTCGCGCGTCTGGAAGTGATGCTGGCGGAAAGTGCGGGACGTTTCTGTTATGGAGATAGCCCGGGCATGGCGGATGCCTGCCTGATGCCCCAGCTCTACAATGCGCGCCGCTTCGAGTGTGAACTCAAGGACTACCCGAGGATTCTGGCCATCGAGGCGGCCTGTCAGTCACTGGAAGCCTTCCAGCAGGCCCACCCCGAGCGTCAGCCAGATTGTCCGGCGGCTTGATCATTGTCGGTATCCTGACAAGAAAGCGCCCCGGCGGTCTCGACGGGGCGCTTTCTTGTCTCGGGTCATCGTCTCACCGACAGCACTTGCTGGAGCTGTCGCCGCTGGCGGGTGTCTGCTCGACCACCACGGCAGCCGTGGATGGCGCGCAACAACTGCGGGTGGCGCAGGATGATGGCGGAGCGTCAGAGGTTTGCGAGCTTGCGTCTTGCTCATGCTCAGCTTGCGCGCTTTCGGCCTGCTTGGCCTCGCCAAGCTCTACTCGCGCGTCGCGAATCACCTGCCAGGCGGACTGCAGGAAGAGTGCGGCAATCGCCGCCCCCAGCAGCACATCCGGCCAGCGGGAGCCCGTCCAGCCCACCAGTATCGCGGCCCCGAAGACCGAGGCATTGGCGATGATGTCATTGCGTGAACACAGCCAGGTGGAGCGCATGTTCAGATCATCCGACTTGAAGCGCCACAGCAGGCCGAAGCAGACCA
>NZ_CFDJES010000145.1:2671-5434 GCF_983723665.1 Cobetia sp.
GAGCGCATGTTCAGATCATCCGACTTGAAGCGCCACAGCAGGCCGAAGCAGACCAGATTGACGGCCAGCGCCAGCAGGGCGAAGGCGCCCATGCCGTGTGCGGCAGGGGCGACGCCATGGAGGGCCTGATAGCCCGCCTCGCCAAGGACGATCACGCCCAGCGCCAGCATCACGATGCCTTTCACCAGCGCGCTCAATGCACGTTCACGCACGCTGCGATGCAGGACATAAAGGGTCAGGGCGTAGACGCTGGCATCGCCGAACATGTCGAGTGAATCCCCCAGCAGTGCGGTGGAGCCCAGCCACCAGGCTGCGGTGAATTCGATGAAGAACATGCTGGCATTCAGTGCCAGCAATATCTTGAGTACCTTGCCCTGAGAGGCTCTGAGCTCTGCCAGCTCGCCGGACTTGCTTTCGCAACAGCTTTTCATAAGGGGTCTTGGCCTCCTGTCGTATTGCTGACAGCATGGAGGTTATAGTCACTATAAGGTCAAGCATCATGACACAAGGATCCGAGCGCGAGCCGGGAATAGCAGCGCAAGACCCGCAAAGATCATCGGCTTGCACAGGGGCTGTTACAGGGGCGATGAGCATCGGTCAGCTGGCCAAGGCCTCAGGCGTCCAGGCGGTGACGATCCGCTACTACGAGAAGCAAGGGCTGTTGGCCCCGCAGCGGCGTGCGGCCAACGGCTATCGCGAATATGGCAATGCACAACTGCGCCGGTTGACCTTCATCCGCCGTTGTCGGCGTCTGGGTTTCTCGCTGGATGATATCCGCGCCTTGCTGGGGCTGGCGGATCAGCAGGCGTTGCCGTGCGATCAGATAGACGCGCGCATCGAGGCGCAGCTGGCCGAGGTGCGCAAGCGTCAGCGCGATCTCGCCGTCATGGAGGAGGAGTTGCAGCGCCTGACGCACTGCTGCGCCGGCGGGGTGGTGGCGCAGTGCCGTATCGTCGAGACACTGTCCGAGACCGAGGAGTAAGGCCCTGGCATTTTCGCGCGCGCAAGGATGACTGAAGGCCGCTGATCGCGCTCGCCTCTGTTGCCGCGCCGCGCCAGCCGCTACAATGCGCGCCATTCGTTTTGTTCTGCTATTCACCCAACAGTGCGCGCGGCGTGCCTCACGTCGGGCCGGATGCCTTTCAGCTCATGTCAGATTCCCAGATTGCCAAGGCGGCGGATGTGCGCCGTACATTCGCCATCATCTCTCACCCGGATGCCGGTAAGACCACCATTACCGAGAAGCTACTGCTGTTCGGGAATGCCATCCAGATGGCCGGCTCGGTCAAGAGCAAGCGGGCCGATCGCCACGCGACCTCTGACTGGATGAAGATGGAGCAGGAGCGTGGCATCTCCGTGACCACTTCCGTGATGCAGTTCCCTTACAAGGGCCGCATGGTCAACCTGCTGGATACCCCCGGGCACGAGGACTTCTCCGAAGATACCTACCGGACGCTGACGGCCGTCGACTCGGCGCTGATGGTCATCGATGGCGCCAAGGGTGTCGAGGACCGCACCATCAAGCTGATGGAAGTCTGCCGCCTGCGCACCACGCCGATCCTGACCTTTGTCAACAAGATGGACCGCGAGACGCGTGACCCCATCGAGGTGATGGACGAAGTCGAGACGGTGCTCAACATCCAGTGTGCGCCGATGACCTGGCCGATCGGCGTCGGCAAGGGCTTCAAGGGCGTCTATCATCTGGTCAATGATGAGATCCATCTCTACAAGCAGGGCCAGGGCAACCGCATTCCCGATGACGTGCGCATCAAGGGCCTCGACAGCCCCGAAGCCATCGAAGTGCTGGGCGAAGACCTGATCGAAGAGCTGAGCATGGAAGTCGAGCTGGTGCGCGGCGCCTCTCACGAGTTCGATCTCGAGGCCTATCGTCGCGGTGAGCTGACGCCGGTCTACTTCGGTACCGCCATGGGCAACTTCGGCGTGCGCGAGATGCTCGACGGCTTCGTCGAATATGCCCCGCCGCCCCAGCCGCGCGATACCGATACCCGCGAAGTCACGGCCCACGATGAGCGCTTCACCGGCTTCGTGTTCAAGATCCAGGCCAACATGGACCCGAAACACCGTGACCGCGTCGCCTTCCTGCGTGTTTGCTCCGGCAAGTACGAAAAGAACATGAAGATGCGCCACGTGCGTATCAACAAGGATGTCAAGATTCCTGACGCCCTGACCTTCATGGCGGCGGACCGCTCCCACGTGGAAGAGGCCTGGCCGGGCGATATCATCGGCCTGCACAACCACGGCACCATCCAGATCGGTGACACCTTCACCATCGGTGAGGACATGCGTTTCACCGGCATTCCGCACTTCGCGCCGGAACTGTTCAAGCGCGTGCGCCTGAAGGACCCGCTGAAGATGAAGGCGCTGCAGAAAGGCCTGCAGCAGCTCTCCGAAGAGGGCGCGACCCAGGTCTTCCAGCCGTTCGACAACAACGACCTGATCGTCGGTGCCGTCGGTACGCTGCAGTTTGACGTGGTCGCTCACCGCCTGAAGGAAGAGTACAAGGTCGAGTGCATCTATGAGGCGATCAACGTGCAGACCGCACGCTGGATCTACTGCGATGACACCAAGATGCTGGAAGACTTCAAGCGCAAGGCCAGTGCCAACCTGGCCTACGACGGCGGTGGCTGGCTGACCTACATCGCGCCGACCCGCGTCAACCTGCAGCTGACCCAGGAACGCTGGCCGGACATCACCTTCCGCGCGACCCGTGAGCACTGAGACAGTTGCCACAACGGAGTTGCC
>NZ_CFDJES010000145.1:5534-6734 GCF_983723665.1 Cobetia sp.
CATCAGCACGGCATAATGTTCGGGTCATGTTGTCTTGCTGGCATCCGTGTGATGAAGCTTGCTGGGGCGAAGGTCGGTAGGGCGCAGACAATGACAACAACAATGGCGTGGGATGTGTCTCAGTGCGGGCCATGCATGATGCGTGGCAATCCACCGGATGGTTAGCGAGTGACAGGAGATGACAGATGTCCGGATTCATGCAGGAATTTCGTGATTTTGCCGTCAAGGGAAGCGTCGTCGACATGGCGGTCGGCATCATCATCGGCGGGGCATTCACACTGATCGTCAAGAGTCTGGTCGGTGACATGCTCAACCCGCTGATCGGGCTGCTGATCGGCGGAGTCGATTTCGCCAACTTCTTTGTCGTCCTCAAGGAAGGCGCTCAGGCCGCGCCCTACGCCAGTCTCGAGGCGGCCAAGGAAGCGGGAGCCGTCACGCTGAACTATGGCTTGTTCATCAATGCCATCATCAGCTTTGCTCTGGTGGCGCTGGCGGTGTTCGTGTTGATCCGACAGATCAACAAGCTCAAGAAGGAAGCCGAGGAAGCGCCGGAAGAGGTCACCGACAAGGATTGCCCGTATTGTCTTTCCAAGGTACCGCTGGCGGCGACCCGTTGTGGTCATTGCACCTCCGAGCTGGCGCCGGCAGCGCCGGTGGAGGCGGCCTAGGCCATCTGCGTCAGTCACGACGACTGGCAAGCAATATCGACACTCGTCCTCAAGGGACCGGCCACCAGGCCGGTCCCTTCGTTTGTCTGACACACGCTGATATAGCACGATGGCTGTACGACCATCCCCGGGAGATTCCATGCTGATCGACAGCCATTGCCATCTGGATTTCGCTGACTTCACGCCGGATCGTGAGGCGGTCATCGCGCGTGCCGAGCAGGAAGATGTCTCGGCCTTCGTGGTGCCCGCCACCACGGTGGCAAGCTTCCCGGCAGTGCTGGCGCTGGTGGATTCATCGGCGCGTATCTTTGGCGCCCTGGGACTGCATCCCTATTTTCTGTCCGAGCATGGCGATGACGCGCTGGCGGCGCTTCATCAGGCCCTCGATCAGCATGCTGGCCAGGTCGTCGCGTTGGGCGAATGTGGCTTCGATGCGCGACTGGCCGATCATGATGCCCAATGGCAGCTGTTCGAGGTCCAGCTGAGCATGGCACGCGAATTCTCCTTGCCTGTCATCGTGCACTGCGTGCGC
>NZ_CFDJES010000146.1:0-6678 GCF_983723665.1 Cobetia sp.
CGCTTCCCCTTTGGCGCTGGCCTTGCCGGTGGCAGCACCTTGAGGCGCGGTGGCGGTTGATTCAGCCTCAGCGGCCTTGGCGGCTGGCGCTGGCGCCACCGTCGGCTCCTTGAGCAGGCTCAGCCGTTGGCCGATTTCCTGCCACAGGCTGCGATAGCTGACCGCCGGTGAGCTGTTGCGCGAGAAAGTCCCGATGGGCTTGCGCTCGATCCCCATGCGCTCGACCACGCTGGAATACGGGATAAAGCCACTGAGCTGCAACGGATAATCCTGCTTGAGCGATTCCATCACATCCTTGTGCAATGTCTTGCGGCGATCCACCAGAGTGAAGAACGGCCAGACGGGCACATCGAGATCGATCTCGGCCAGATAGGCGTTCAATTGCTCCAGGGTACGCAGCGACAGAACCGTGGGAATGATCGGCACCAGCAGGGTATCGGCAGAGGCGAAGACCTGCTCGGAAAGACTGGAAATGCTCGGCGGACAATCGAGGATGACGAGGTCGTAGTCATCGCGTACCGGCTTGAGGACCTTGCGCAGTCGGGTGCGCTTCTCTTCCTCGAGTATATGGTCGAGATTGCGGTAGGAGAATTCCGCCGGCAGGACATCCATGTTCTGATAATCCGTGGAACGGATCACGCGGGACATGTCCTGCTTGCCGCTGATCAGTTTCTCGACCCCGCCCTTGAGCTTGGGCTTGGTACGCACGTAGAAGGTCGCAGCGGCCTGCGGATCAAGATCCCACAGCAACACACGCAGGCCACTGTTGGCGGCACAATGCGCCAGATTGATGGCAGAAGCAGTCTTGCCCACGCCCCCTTTGATGCTGTACACCGCAGCGATTTTCATGGCTCCCTCCCGTCATTCCAGTTTGTGCAACGTTAGCACAATCCGGCGCCATATCCCTGACTGACAACGGCGAAACGGGAGAAAATGATATGACAGTTTTATGTCAGACAGGCTCTCGCTCATCGACCAGGCCGCGTTTGAGCAACTGGTTCGTGAGGCGATTGAGCAACAATCCGTACATCGGCAGGAACAGCAATATCGAGATGGCCAGCTTGATCGCGTAATCCACCCAGGCGATCTCGACCCAGTGAGCCGCCATGAAAGCATCGGGCCCATTGCGGAACGCCACCGAGAAGAAGGCAAAGGTGTCAGCGAGATTGCCGAACAATGTCGACGCCAACGGCGCGATCCACCAGTGGGCATTGCGACGCAGACGATCAAACACCTGAATGTCGAGCAACTGACCGATCACGTAGGCAATGAAGCTTGCCAGCGCGATACGGGCCACGAACAGATTGAAGTCAGCCAGTGCCTCTACCCCGGCAAAGCTGCCCGCCTGAAACATCACCGACACCATGTAGCTGACCAACAGCGCCGGCAGCATGACCAGCGCAATGATGCGCCGCGCCTGATGCTTGCCGAACAGACGCACCGTCAGATCCGTTGCCAGGAAGATGAACGGGAAACTGAAGGCGCCCCAGGTGGTATGGAAGCCGAACAGGGTCATCGGCAACTGCACCAGGTAATTGCTGGCGGTGATGATGAGGATGTGAAACAGGGCCAGGGCGACGAGTGCGCGCTGCGTCTGGGCAGACGAGAGGAGTAGCATTGCAGGTCCTTTTTGGATCAAAGCCGTCGTCCAGGGGTGAGGGAACCCTGTCACGAGCGTGTTGAGGTTTGCGTCGTCGATTCTGACATCAGCTGCCATGGCCTGACATCGGCCTTGACGCCTTGTCGCAGCGATTGAGCGTTGCAGGCATGCGTCAGCCGACATGCTTCACTGACAACCGCCGCGAGGCTTTCACGTCGCCAGAACGCAAAATGGCCGCGCATCGTATCACGATGCGCGGCCATTGACAGGTACCTGCGGGGAAAATCTGGCCAGATGGTCAGGCCGTCAGTCTCCCCCGGCGCCCCTTATGTTGCAAAGACAGCGATGCAATGAAATCCATGCAATGAAAGCGAGTGTCAGAGTCACTTCTTCCAGATGCTGGCATCGACCTTGCCCTTGAGCTCCGGGAACTGCTCCGGATCAAAGGTCGGCTCCTTGCCGGCCTTATGCTGACGGTCGTAATCCTTGAAGATACGGAAGGCCAACGGCGACAGCAGCAGGATGGCGATCAGGTTGATCAAGGCCATCGCGCCCATCGACAGATCAGCGAAGTTCCAGATGTTCTTCAGGCTGGCGACAGCACCGAGCATGACCATGCCGAGCACGGCGAAGCGGTAGACCATGATGACGGCCTTGGCGTTCTTCTTGCCGGCGATGTACTCGATGTTGGACTCGCCATAGGAGTAGTTCGCCACCAGTGAGGTGAAGGCGAACAGCAGAATGGCGATGGCCACGAAGCCGCCACCCCAGCTACCGACCTGTGAGGACAGCGCTGCCTGGGTGATCTGGATGCCGTCATTGCCGCCATCGTTGCCCAGGGTGCCGCTCATGATGATGATGGCCGCGGTCGCGGTGCAGATGACCAGGGTGTCGATGAACACGCCCAGCATCTGGACGAAGCCCTGGGACGCCGGGTGCTTGGTGGTCGCCATCGCGGCGGCGTTCGGGGCGGAACCCATACCCGCTTCGTTGGAGAACAGACCCCGCTTGATGCCGTTCATCATCGCCTGGGCGATGGTGTAACCCAGCGCGCCACCTGCGGCCTGCTCAAGGCCGAAGGCACTGCGGAAGATGGTGCCCAGCGCCGCCGGCAGCTCGGTGATGTTGATGGCCACGACGAAGATGGCCAGCAGCAGATAGAGCAGCGCCATGAGCGGCACGATCAGCTCGGCGGTACGCGTGATGCGCTTCATGCCACCGAAGATGATCGGCACCATGACCACGACCAGCACCACCCCCATGATCCACGGCGGCACGCTGAAGGCCTGCTCCATGGCCAGTGCGATGGAGTTGGACTGCACTGAGTTGAAGGCCAGACCGAAGGCGATGATCAGACACACGGAGAACAGGATCGCCATCCAGCGCTGACCGAGGCCCTTCTCGATGTAATAGGCCGGGCCACCACGGAAGGTGTTGTCATCGTGGGAGACCTTGTAGGCCTGCGCCAGGGTGGACTCGATGAAGCTGGTGGACATGCCGACCAGCGCCGTCATCCACATCCAGAAGATGGCGCCCGGGCCCCCCAGGGAAATCGCCACGGCAACACCGGCAAGGTTACCGGTACCGACGCGCGCCGCCAGAGAGGTCGCCAGTGCCTGGAAGGAAGAGATGCCGCCTTCGCTGCCCTGACGAGACGTGGCCAGCAGCTTCCACATATGTCCGAAATAACGGAACTGGATACCCTTGGTCATGACCGTGAAGAAGAGACCCGCTCCGATGAGCAGGTAAATCAATACACTGCCCCACAGCAGGCCATTGCCTGCATCGATCAACGCCAGAATCGGCGCTGGAATGATGGACGTTGTTTCCGACATGTCGGTCTCGCTTTGGCGGGTTTTTGGTCTTGTCGACGCTGCCAGGGCAACGGAAAGCCCATGGCTTTCCTGCGACTGACAGCGAGCAACCACTACGATCGGGCTGCTCGACATGCTTTGGTGAGCGCCATTCTTCATATCCCACGGGGATAAGCAAGAAGAGCCCACTGTAAAGCGGACTTCTACGCCCGAATTCTAGGGGAAAAATAGCGCAACGGCGGTGTTTTTCACTGCCACCTAGACTTTAGATGAACACGGTAATGTTTCACGTCTTGTTTGGCTCGGGCATAATGCGCCCCCTTCCGGAAGTCGCCGCCTGCCAGTGGCGGCCCAGGACTTGTCGGGCGCAGGCTCGCGACTCATCGGTTGCCGTTGCGCAACGGCGATCCCGCGAGTGTGCGCTGCGATCAGGCGGTGCAACTCCCTGACACCCACGCACCATAACCGCCATAACGGCACCCGGTAGCGCGCTTTGTCCCGGCGCCTGCCTTTGATTACAGGTGATACATGGAACTGACCAGCTACGCGGCGTCCCCGCTTTCGCTGCTCGCCCCGATCATAGCCATCGGTCTCGCAATACTGACACGTCGTGTCATGCTCTCCCTCGGGCTGGGTATCGTGTCAGGCGCCCTGCTGCTGAATGATTTCTCGCCGCTCGTCACGCTGCACTATCTCTGGCAGCAGCTGGTTGCCGTCTTCATCGAGATGCCGGACAGCGGTCAGCTTGCCGAGGCCAGCCTCAACAGCTGGAACGTCTATATCCTGCTGTTCCTGCTGGCACTGGGAGCCATGGTCGGCGTGATCACGCTGGCAGGCGGCACCCGTGCCTTCGGCAACTGGGCGCGGGCACGAGTCACGACCCGCCGTGGCTCGCAGCTGATGACCGTGCTGCTGGGGGTATTCATCTTCATCGATGATTATTTCAATAGCCTGGCCGTGGGCAACATCTGTCGTCCGCTGACCGATCGTCAGGGGCTGTCGCGCGCGCGCCTGGCCTATCTGATCGACTCCACCGCCGCGCCCGTCTGCGTGCTGACGCCGATCTCCAGCTGGGGTGCCTACATCATCAGCCTGATCGCCGGTATCCTGGCGACCCACCACATCACGGATGTCAGCCCGTTCGGTGCCTTCCTCGAGCTGTCCGCCCTCAACTACTACGCGATTGCGGCGCTGGTGCTGGTGATCGCCTCGGCGTGGTTCGACATCAACTTCGGTGCCATGCGCCGTCATGCCATCGCGGCGCGCGACGGTGAGCTTTTCGATGCCAAGCGCGGCAATCCGCCGGGCAACACTCACGTGGAAGAGTCCGAGCGTGGCCGCCCCATGGACCTGCTGATCCCGATCATCGTGCTGGTCATCGCGACCTTCTTCATGATCGTGCAGACCGGCGCCAGCGCACTGGCCGCCGAGGGTGAGGCCTTCGGCCTGATTCGCGCCTTCGAGCTGACGGATGTCGCCAAGTCGCTGATCATCGGCGGCGCCATCGGCCTGCTGGCCGCGGTAGTGATGCTGCTGCGTCATCGCATGGGCGCTGGTCGCAGCCTGAGCGCCATCGCCCAGGGCGCCAGCTCCATGCTGCCGGCCGTCTATATCCTCGTCTTCGCCTGGTTGCTGACCGGCATCATCGGCTCTCTGGGAACCGGCCAGTACCTGGCCACGCTGGTCGAGGGCGTCGTGTCTCCGACCTGGCTGCCGATGCTGCTGTTCGTGCTTTCCGGCCTGATGGCCTTTGCCACCGGCACCAGCTGGGGCACCTTCGGCATCATGCTGCCCATCGCCGGTGACATGGCGGCCGCCACCGAGCTCGCCATGATGTTGCCGATGATGGGCGCGGTGCTGGCCGGCTCCGTGTTCGGGGATCACTGCTCGCCGATTTCCGACACCACCATCCTGTCCTCGACGGGTGCCAGCTGCCATCACATCGATCACGTGATGACCCAGCTGCCCTACGCCCTGCTGGGGGCAGCGGTCTCGCTGATCGCCTACCTGGTGATGGGCCTGACCGACAGTACCCTGTTCGGCTGGTTGAGCCTGGCGGGTCTGCTGGTCATCAGCATTGCCTGGCTTGCACGCCGCGAGATGGCCAATCCGGTCGTGGCACGCACCTGATGCAATAAATGCTGCCTTGCTGAAAAAAAGCCCCCGCCATGTCTCATGGCGGGGGCTTTTCATTATTGGAGCAGCGCGAGCCGCGTCATGCGTCCGCGATATCACTGCATCGGTTCATGCGCTTCGGTTCATGCGCTTCGGTTCATGCGCTGCGTGCCTCACTCGCCTGACCGACGCCGGCCTCGCTCAGCGCCTCACGCACATCTTCCAGGCTTGAGGGGTCATCTATCGTCGAGGGCACCTGGTATTGCTCGCCCGCGGCGATCTGACGGATCATCTTGCGCAGTATCTTGCCGGAGCGCGTCTTGGGCAGGCGCTCGACGATCAGCACCTCCTTGAGCGAGGCAAAGGCCCCGATTTCCTGGCGTATCCGCTGGGCAAGCTCGGCGCACAGGCTGGCTTCATCCCCCTGCCAGCCATCCTTGAGAATCACCAGCCCCAACGGCATCTCGCCCTTGAGCGAATCCTCGATGCCGATCACCGCGCATTCCGCGATCGCGGCGTGTGCACCAAGCACCTGCTCCATCTCGCCCGTCGACAGGCGATGCCCCGCCACGTTGATGACATCATCAATGCGTCCCATCACGAACAGATAGCCCTGCTCATCGAAGTAGCCGCCATCACCGGACAGGTAATAGCCGGGGTAGGCGGCAAGATAGGCAGCATGGAAGCGTCCGGGGTCCTGATAGAGTCCGGTCAGGCAGCCCGGCGGCAACGGCTGACGCAACACGACATTGCCCTGCTCTCCCGTGGGCACCTCATCCCCCATGCCATCGAGAATCTGCACATTGAAGCCCGGCAACGGCCAGGTGGCGCTACCGGCACGCGCCTCGACCGGCGCCTTCACCTCGCGGCTGCCTTCGGTGAACATGTCGAGGCCCAGCAGGTTGCCGGCGATGGGCCAGCCGGTTTCGGTCTGCCACCAGTGATCGACGACCGGCACCGGCAGGAGATCGGCGAGCCAGTGATAGGTCGGCGGGTCCAGTCGCTCTCCGGCCAGGAACAGACTGCGCAGGCTGGAAAGGTCGTAATTGGCCATATGACTGGCTTCCGGGTCTTCCTTCTTCATGGCGCGAAACGCCGTCGGCGCAGTGAAGAAGCAGTTGATGCGGTATTCCTCGATCAAGCGCCAGA
>NZ_CFDJES010000147.1:0-2432 GCF_983723665.1 Cobetia sp.
CCAGCTGAGCATGGCACGCGAATTCTCCTTGCCTGTCATCGTGCACTGCGTGCGCGCCAATGACGAAGTCGCCAAGCGTATCAAGCAGGCACGACTCACCCGTGGCGGCATCATCCACGCCTTCGCGGGCAGTCAGGTGCAGGCGGAGCGCTTTCTCGAGCTTGGCTTCGTGCTGGGGCTGGGCGGCAGCGTGACCTACCCGCGTGCCAACAAGCTGCGCGGAGTGGTGGCGTCACTGCCTGACGATGGCTTCGTGCTGGAAACCGATAGCCCCGACATGCCGCTGTGCGGGTTTCAGGGCCAGCGCAATGAGCCATCGCGAGTGGCGAAGGTCGCGGACGTGGTGGCGGAACTCCGCTCGAGTAGTCGCCACGATATCGCGTTATCCACCACGACGAATGTGCAGCGTATTCTTCAACTGAACGTCTGATCTAGACTGACCTCAAAGGCCAGGCGACAGCCTGCCGACCCGGTTCAGGAGGTCGCCTCATCATCGGTAAATCAATGTCAGATTCTTCAGCATCGCGTTCCTCCTCTCGTGTGCCGGCACACGAGTCTTCTGCTGTCTTCGCGCACGCCTCCTTGCCTGCTGGCCCCCGCTATAGGATGTACCTGCTGCCGCTGCTGTTGCTGGCGGCATTGCTGGCCACCGCCTGGTTGACGGCCAGCCAGATCACGCAATCCCGCGAGGCGGATCGTGAGTCCGACAGGCAGCGGCTGGCCTTGTGGGTCCAGAGTGAACAGCGCCTGCTCGCGGGACAGTTGCAGGAAAACGGCTACTGGGAAGAAGCCGTGACCAGGTTTCTGCGCGAGCCCGAGCTCGACACGACCTGGCTCGAGTACATGTATGGCCCCGAGTTCGCCATCAATACCGGCATACATCTGATCTCTGCCGTGCGTGGCGATGGGCAGGTGGCCGCTTGGGTGCAGCACAACGCCGGGTCGCCGGGGGCCGACTGGCTGGGCAAGCAGCCGGTGAGCTGGCGACGTGCGCTCGCCCCCGTCATGCAGGCTGCCCGCCAGTCACCGACACAACCCCAGCTGGCCTGGTTGATCGTCGATAACCAGCCATGGCTGATCGGCATGCAGGGGCTCTACGAGGATGAGGAGGCCTTGCCAGCGCAGGAAGAGCAGGGGCTGTTGATTCTGGGCATGCCGCTCACGACAGGCCTGCTGGACGAGCAGGCGGCCGTGCTGGGCTTGAAGGGTCTGCAGGTCGTCAGCAACGCCATGCCACAGCCCATCGCGACGCAGCAGGTCTGCGTGGCCTTGCCCGCATCCAGCCGTGCCGATCGCTACAACCATGCCAAGGCCTGCTGGCAGGATGAAAATCGCGTCGCTCAGTTGCTGCAGGAGATGGGCACTCCGCTGGCGGTGCTGCTGTTGATCATTTTGCTGGCGGGCATGGGCACCATCGGCATGTTGGTGCGCGACAGTCGATACCGCAGGGCGAGTCGGGCCTATGGCGCCTACCTCGAGCATCAATACCAGCGCCACAGCATTCTCAACCAGCAGTTACTGAGCGCCCCCTATGAAACCCACACGCCGCAGAATGCGCGGGCGTCTCTCACCCGGTACCTGCAGCGCGTGCGCGAGATGCTGGGGGCAGAGATCATCATCTATCGGCGTGAGGTGGGAAATCCCAACGCCGGCTACCTGATTCTGCAGAGTCACGATGAGCGTGAGTGGTTGAGTGAGGCATCGTTGCGGCGTGATCCTCTCTGGCGCCTGCCGGTGGGGCGCGTGTGCGTATCAGCCGGCGATCGCTCGCGACGCGATAGCGATGGGCGCGTCGACAAAAGTGTCGATGAGCAGGAAGATCGCGCGCTGCTGCTGTGTCAGCGACTGGGCGCCAGCCAGCTGATGGGCTATTCGGTCTCGCCGCATCCCGGACGCAGCGAATTGCTGCTGGTGGCCAGTCGCGGCCATCGACTTAACGCCACCGAGATGATGCCGTTGCTGGACATGACTCTCGATACGCTGGTGGTACGAGGACTGGAGCAGGAACGCGTGCTGCTCCAGCACCAGTTGCTCGAGGAGCGCGAGACGGATCTCGATACCGGTCTGCTCAGCCGTGAAGGCATACTGCGTCTGATCAAGGTGCGGATTGACCAGCTGGGCGAGGTCGCGCCGATGGAGGGCTTCGTGCTGATGGCGCTGCGGATCGGCGGCTTGCAGGTGCTCTATGATCATGCCGGCGCCGAGCCGGGCAATCACCAGCTGGAGCAGGTCCAGAAGCGCATCGCTCCCTTGCTGGGCAATTCCGGCGATGTGGCGCGCCTCGAGACCGACAGGTTGCTGATCATGGTCCAGCGCCGGCTGCTGGAAGCGACGCGAGGCGGTATCAGCGGCTGGCTGGACAATCTGCTGAATGCCGTGCGCGACAAGGTCACGCTCAATGATGAGGTGATCTATCTGCAGCCGAGCCTGGG
>NZ_CFDJES010000147.1:2532-5162 GCF_983723665.1 Cobetia sp.
CATGAGCTGCATCTGAGCGTCAACGTGACCGTGCGCCACATGATGGACAAGCGCTTCCTGTCGGACCTGGAAATATTGTTCCGGCACCCGGAGCTATGTGAGCGCCTGACGCTTGAGCTGGTCGAGAGCCAGCTGCCGGATGACATCCAGGCCTTGGCCGTGCTGTTCCAGACCATCCGGGCTCACGGCGTGGCGTTGGCACTGGACGATTTCGGTACGGGCTACTCCTCGCTGTCGCAGCTGCAGCGGCTACCGTTCGACAAGCTCAAGATCGATCGGCAGTTCGTGACGGCGCTGGGCTCCAGCAAGGGGCAGGCCATGATCGAAGCGATGCTGGGGCTGGCGGAGGCCTTCCATCTTGCGGTGGTGGCCGAAGGCATCGAGACGCCAGAACAGCGAGCCGGGTTGCTCGCGCATGGCTGCTCGCTGCATCAGGGCTATCTCTATGCACGACCGATGCCGGTGCAGGAGCTGATCGAGCACCTGATCGCAGGGGATGGTTGGCTGCCGGAAGGGCTGTAAGGGCTGTAAGGGCTGTAAGGGCTGGGAGCCCCGGCAGGCGCCTGAAATCAGCAATCCGTGACAGACAAAAGCCCCGCACGTTGGCACGTGCGGGGCTTTCCTGTGGCGGCTTTCAAGCGATCAGTCCTTCAGGGCGATCAGCCTTTCGAGCCGTACCCTTCAGCCCTTGAGCTGCTCCGGATCGCGACGCTCGACGGCATAGGGCAGCGCGCTGCGCTCAAGCTGGGTGCCATCTTCCAATGCCAATGCGATCTCTTCATCGCGCAGGCTGATCACGGCCAGCAGCTCCAGGCGGCCCTGCTCATCATGGGCTGCCTGCAGCACTTCGCCGAGGGACTTGCCGTCGGGGCTTGTGACCTTGCTGCCTACCACTGGCAAGTCGGCCGGCTGCACCGTCGTCAGGCGTTGCAGGCGCTTCTTGACCTGGCCGCGGAAGTGGGCGCGTGCCACGACTTCCTGACCGGTGTAGCAGCCCTTCTTGAAGCTGATCGCGGCGAGGGCTTCCAGATTGAGCATCTGCGGCAGCCAGCTGTCAGTCTGCGCGGACGTGACCCACTGCAGACCGGCGCGGATATCTTCCAGGCCCCAGCGGGTGTCACCGCTGGCGACCACATCGCGTGCGAAAAGCGCCGTGGCGAGGTCTGCCAGGGCGGCATGCGGGCCGACCAGTATCGCGCGCGGGGTATTGCCTGACGGCTGGCGCGCCAGCGCGCAGGCCTGCGGTTCTTCGTCCTCGCTCGACTGCAGGACCGAGCGCATGGCCAGGTCATGCTCGGCCAGCGCAGGTGCCGCGAGGGCGTCGGCACATGCTGCCAGACTCTGCTCGCCGAGCAGGCCGAGCACGCTCAGCTCACTCGACACCTCCAGCGTCACCTTGTAGAAGGGCGCGAACTTGGCCAGATGGGCGCGCAGCGGTTCGGCGGTGCCAGCCGGCATCACCAGCCACAGGCGCTCTTCGCTGACGCGCAGCAGCTGGGCCATGGCCAGAATGCGTCCCTTCGGGGTGCAGAAGGTCGTCAGCGGCGCCAGCTCGCCATCGACCAGACTCAGCTGCTGTGAGGTCTGTCCCTGCAGAAAGCGTTCGCCATCCTTGCCGCAGACCTCGAGTACCTCGAAATTGTTCAGCGGGGCCAGCACATTTTCGGTCCGTACATTCTTGGTCATGTCAGCGAGTGGCATGGAGGCGTCGGCTGGCTCACCCAGCGTCAGGCGGCCGTCCTCGCCGAGCTGGTAGCCGTGGTCTTGCATCAGGGTCTTCAAGGGATTCATCTACCACCATCCTGTTGCGAAGGAGTGAACTGCCGGTGGCGCATTGGCAACCATGCGGCATGTCGGATGCCCGCATTGTCACGCGCCAGCTGGCGGCTGTCAGCCCCTTGTGCCTCAAGTGGCAGTAAAAGAACGGGCAAATCAGTGTTCCCGTCCTGCCAGCCTTTTATGCAGCCTGGTTCGCGACGGTCTGATGGGCGCTGACTGTCAGGCAACCGTGCTATTCTTGACGGCTGCAATGCGCCGCGGCGCCCCTTTTTACTTACTGCATGACAGGAATGACACGATGGCCAGCTTTTCTCTTACTCTGATCGGCGTCGAGAGCGTCAAGGACGTCAACAAGGTCACCACGGCGCTGATGATGATGGATGGCGTCAAGGAAGCCGAGGTCGGGCGTGGCTTTGCCGAAGTCGACGGTCAGGTGCGTTATGACGCACTGGTCAAGACGGTCGAGAAGGCCGGTTACAAGGTCAAGTGACTGCAGTGCGGTGACGCTGACAGGCGGGAAACAGGCAGCGTCTCACGAGCGGGATCACGGACAGATCAGCGACAGGGAGGTGACGAATGAGTATCGAGGTAATCAGCCGTCGGTCAGGCAGTTTCGTGCAACGGGTACAGGTCGCAAGCTTTGAAGAGTTGCTGGTCGATGTGCCGGCGGTGGTCGGCGGCGACGAAAGCGCTCCGGACCCTCATGACTACTTCGATCTGTCGCTGGGGGCCTGCAAGTCGATCACCGTGCAGATGTACGCCCGGCGCAAGGGCTTGCCGTTGGAGGGGATCATCACCACGGTGGACCGGGACGACAGCGACGAGCGCCGTGGCAGCAACAGCGAATATCG
>NZ_CFDJES010000147.1:5262-6626 GCF_983723665.1 Cobetia sp.
TCCAAGTTTCAGCCGGCCGGTGACCAACCGGCGGCCATCGAGAAGCTGATCACCGGCCTGGACGCGGGTCTGGCGCATCAGACCCTTCTGGGCGTGACCGGTTCCGGCAAGACCTTCACGGTGGCCAACATCGTGGAGCGCCTGCAGCGTCCGGCCATCGTCATGGCCCCCAACAAGACGCTGGCGGCGCAGCTGTACGGCGAGTTCAAGTCGTTCTTCCCCGACAACGCCGTCGAATATTTCGTCTCCTATTACGATTACTACCAGCCCGAAGCCTACGTTGCCTCCTCGGACACCTTCATCGAGAAGGATGCCTCGATCAACGACCACATCGAGCAGATGCGTCTGTCGGCGACCAAGGCGCTGCTGGAACGCCGCGATGCGATCATCGTGGTCTCCGTCTCGGCCATCTACGGCCTGGGTGATCCGGACCAATACCTGAAGATGCGCCTGCACTTCAATCGTGGTGAGCAGATCGATCAGCGCGGCTTCCTCAGGCGTCTGGCGGAGCTGCAGTACACCCGCAACGACATGGATTTCCGGCGCGGTACCTATCGGGTGCGCGGCGACGTGATCGACATCTTCCCGGCCGATTCCGAAGAGCAGGCGGTGCGTGTCGAGCTGTTCGATGACGAGATCGATTCCATCCGGCTGTTCGATCCGCTGACCGGTGAAGTGGCCGAGTCGGTGCCGCGCATGACCATCTATCCCAAGAGTCACTATGTGACGCCGCGCGAGACCATCGTCGCCGCGGTCGACCACATCAAGGAAGAACTGGTCGAGCGCCTCGATTACCTGCGCAAGCACGACAAGCTGGTCGAGGCCCAGCGCCTGGAGCAGCGCACCCTCTATGACATCGAGATGATGATGGAGCTGGGCTACTGCAACGGCATCGAGAACTACTCGCGCTATCTGTCGGGGCGTGATCCCGGCAATGCGCCGCCGACCTTCTTCGACTACCTGCCCAAGGATGCGCTGGTCTTCATCGATGAGTCCCACGTCAGCGTGCCGCAGGTCGGCGGCATGTATCGCGGTGACCGTTCGCGCAAGGAAACGCTGGTGGAGTACGGCTTCCGCCTGCCGTCGGCTCTCGACAACCGCCCGATGAAATTCGAGGAGTGGGAGAGCATCCTGCCGCAGACCGTATTCGTCTCGGCGACGCCTGGCCCCTACGAGGAAGAGCATGCCGGCCAGGTGGTGGAGCAGGTGGTACGTCCCACCGGGCTGCTCGATCCGGTCATCGAGGTGCGTTCGGCCTCGACCCAGGTGGATGACGTCCTCTCGGAGATTCGCGCGCGCACCAAGGTCGGCGAGCGCGTGCTGATCACCACGCTGACCAAGCGCATGTCGGAAGACCTGACCGA
>NZ_CFDJES010000148.1:0-6560 GCF_983723665.1 Cobetia sp.
CCCCGCGCCTGCAGTTGATCGCCGGCGAGACGTTGCGCTCACGTGCCGAGCGTGTCGACTATCATCGCGGCCAGATCGTGCTGGATGACCAGGGGCGTCAGGTGGTGATGACCACGGGGCGGCAGGGCTCGGGTATTCTGACCTCGATGTTGCTGGCCGAATGCCTGATCGAGATTCCCGCCGGCTGCGCCACGCTTCACGCCGGCGAGCCGGTCATGGTGCAGTGGCTGGGCAGTCGCGGCATCGTCTAGGCGATACCCCTCGCAGTGGTCATGCCAGCTGATTCATGAAAAGATAGTCTGCTAATTTTTTGGCCAGTCCTGTTCATCAGGGCTTGCCTGCCTGCTTCTTCAGGCTTTGGTATTTCTGAGATTGCCGCCAGTCAGGCGCACCCGATACGGATACGAGACAGCTCATGAGCCTTACTCATCTCAACGCACGCGGCGAAGCCCATATGGTGGATGTTGCGGACAAGCAGGAAACCCGCCGCGAGGCGCGAGCCAGCGCACGCGTCAGCATGCTGCCTGCCACGCTCGCTCTGCTCGCCGAAGGTGGCCTGCCCAAAGGGGATGTGCTGGCGACGGCGCGTATTGCCGGCATCCAGGCGGCCAAGCGCACTCATGAGCTGATTCCGCTCTGTCATGCCTTGATGCTCTCCAAGGTAACGGTCGACTTCACGCTGGACAGCGCCAACAGCTGCGTGGAAATTCAGGTGCTGTGTCGCCTCAATGGGCGTACCGGTGTCGAGATGGAGGCGCTGACGGCGGCCTCGGTAGCGGCCTTGACGCTCTATGACATGTGCAAGGCGGTCGACAAGGGTATCGTGATCGGCGATATCCAGCTCGAGACCAAGACCGGTGGCAAGAGTGGTGACTGGCAGCGTCCGGAGGAGGCCGCCGCTGTCGAGCAGACGCCGGTTGAGCCAAGCCGGACCGAACCAAGCCGGACTGAGCCAAGCCGTGCTGCGACAGCTGAGCCCATCGAAGCGACAGCGGGACAGGCCGCTCCGGCGGCACGCGGCGATGCCACCGTGCGGGTCCTCTTCCTGGCGGAACTGCGGGAACGCCTGGACCTCGACAGCCTGGCGCTGAATCTGACGACGCTGTCCCAAGCGACGGTCGGGGGCCTGAAGCGCACCCTGGCGCTGCGTGACCCTCAGCTTGAAGCGCTCAATGACACTCGCGTGCTTTGCGCCGTCAATCAGGACATGGTGCGCGATGACCACCCACTGAATGCCGGTGATGAAGTCGCCTTCTTCCCACCGGTGACGGGGGGCTGACATGACCCAGGTCGCAAACGAAGCCTCGCAGGCCTTTTCGGTCAGCATTCAGGCCAGTGATTTTGATCTGCGTGTCGAGCAGGACGTCCTGACGCGTGGGCGCGGCGACATCGGTGCCGTGGTGTCCTTCACGGGGCTGGTGCGTGATTTCAATCAGCGACCGGATGTCGTCGCGCTGACGCTGGAACACTATCCCGGCATGACGGAGCGTAGCCTCGAACGCTTGATCACAGAGGCGCGCGAGCGCTTCCCGCTCACCGGGGTGCGCATCATTCACCGTGTCGGACGGCTCGAGCCCGGCGACAATATCGTGCTGGTGCTGGTCGCCAGTGCGCATCGTCAGGCTGCCTTTGCCGGCTGTGACTTCCTGATGGACCACCTCAAGTCGCGGGCGCCTTTCTGGAAAAAGGAGCACACCGCCACGGGAGATTATTGGGTGCGGGAACGTTCGAGCGATCGCGAGGCACTCGAGCGCTGGCATCCAGAGTCCACGGTGACGGCAGAGGGTGAAGCGGTATCCCCCCTTGTCGAGCAACACAAGGCTGATGACTCATTGGCCGAGGCCAGCGGCGAAGAGAGACAATCAGCGCTGGCAACACCCAAGTTTTCGGGAGAGTCATGATGGAAACCCTGGTCGATGACTTCGGTCGTCGCATCCGCTATGTTCGCCTGTCAGTGACGGACCGCTGTGATTTTCGCTGCGTCTATTGCATGAGCGAAGAGATGACCTTTCTGCCACGCGACGAGGTCTTGAGCCTCGAAGAGATCGCGTTGCTGGCGCGCGCCTTCGTGGAATTGGGAGTCGAGAAGATTCGCCTGACCGGAGGGGAGCCGCTGGTACGGCGTGATATCGGCAAGCTGGTTGATGAAATCGGCGCACTCGAGGGACTCAAGGACTTCTCGATGACCACCAACGGCGCGGGCCTTGCCAAGCACGCCGCCCAGTTGAAGGCCGCCGGCATGTCACGGCTGAATATCAGCCTTGATTCTCTGGACCCGGAGCGCTTCAAGGCGCTGACGCGTACCGGCGACCTGAACAAGGTGATCGCCGGCATCCGTGCTGCGCGCGAGGAAGGCTTCCGCATCAAGCTCAATGCAGTGGTGCTGAAAGGGCGCAATGATCACGAAGTGGTGTCGCTGGTCGAATTCGCGCGTGAGGAAGGGTTGGACATCAGCTTCATCGAGGAGATGCCGCTGGGCCAGGTCTCGGATCACGGCCGTGACGAGACCTTCTGCTCCAGTGATGATGTCCAGGCGCGCATCGAGACGCGTTATCCGCTGATTCCCACGCTTGAAGACAGCCTGGGGCCGGCGCGTTATTTCCGCATGGCGGACAGCGAATCACGGGTGGGATTCATCTCACCGCACAGTCATAACTTCTGCTCGACCTGCAACCGCGTTCGCGTCACGGTAGAGGGGCGTCTGTTGCTGTGTCTTGGCAATGAGCACTCGCTTGACCTGCGTGACATCATGCGTCGCCACCCGGGTGACATCGAGCCGCTCAAGGCCGCGATCATCGATGCCATGCACCTCAAGCCCGAGCGTCATCACTTCACGACGGATGGTGATGTCCAGATCGTTCGCTTCATGAACATGACGGGAGGCTGAGTCCTTTTTCGTCATCAGTCGTGACGCTCATGTTGATCGAGCCATCCTGGATAACTCACAGGCGCTCACAAAAACCCCGCTATCAAGCGGGGTTTTTGTTGGTCTATCCTGTGGAAACACTGCCTTGCTTTTGACAAGGCTTGTTAGTTCATATTTAGCGCTTATACTTTGCTGCATTATCACATCCAATGCGATGACTCGCAGGGATTCCAGCTCAGTGCATATGGTGGAGGTAGCGAAATGACAGCCGATTCTCTCGAAAAGATCGCTCGTAACAAGAATGTTGCTCGTGCAGCAGCGCGTCAGCTGTCCATGGAACAACTGCACAAGCTCTCCGAGGTCATCAATGAGGTGATCGAGCAGAAAGCCGAAGAAGACGAGCAGCGCCGCGAAGAAGAAATCGCCAAGGAGCGCAAGCTTGCCGAGATTCGTGATGCGATGATCGAAGCTGGCCTTTCCGTGGATGATCTGGTCAGTGATCAGCCCAAGCGTCGTGGCCGTCCGCCGAAGAACAAGTCCGTTTGAGACCTTCGGCCTGACGCCATGGAGGTGGCTGAAGCGCTTGAGATCGAGATTGCCAGCCGGCAAGTCGGCAATGTCGCCATCACCAGTCCCTGAGCGCCTCCCAGCAGCAGAAAAGCCCGCCCGGTATTTCCCGGGCGGGCTTTTTCATGCGCTGCTTTGTGCAGGGCAGTGAGATCAAGGTGGCCATCACTTCGATGGTGGCGCGACACTCACTCCTGATTCATGGCCATGATATGCAGGAAGAGCACCGGCTCATGGCGCAGGTGGTTGCGCAGCCAGCGATTGATGCGGCCATCGAGTTGCTGCTTGAGTTCACGTTCATTGCTGGCATCCAGGCCTGCCAGGGTGTCATCCAGCCATTCGGCGAAGCTGTCTTCATCCAGGCTTGAGGTGCCGCTGATATCCAGCATCAAGCGGCCGATGCGAACCCAGCCGGCCTCCTGCAGCGTGACGGGCAACGCCAGCGAGACGCTGCCATGCCGGCCGAGACGCGCACGGGCACGGCGGTCCATGGAATCCAGCGGACGCACCTTGTCATGCTCGATGATGCGTTCGTGCAGTGTCAGGCGTTTCTCCACCGACAGCCCCTGAGCATCGAGGCGAATCACGTCACCATTGACGGGAATCAGCGGTGCCTCGATGCCCAGGGACTGTGCCACCTGGGTGTGAGCGAGCTGGTGGCGATATTCGCCATGCACCGGCAGCAGACGTACCGGTTTCAGCCAGCCATAGAAGGTGCGCAATTCTTCCTGCGCCGGGTGCCCGGAGGCGTGCAGGTCCGGGAACTGCTTCTCTTCCATGATGCCGACGCCGAGGCGTGTCAGGGCGTTGTGCAACTTGCCGATGGCCAGCTCATTGCCGGGAATCGCCTTGGAAGAGAAGATCACGGTGTCGCCGGCGGCCAGCTCGAAGTCCGGATGGCGGGAATTGGCCAGGCGTGACAGTGCGGCGCGCGGCTCGCCCTGGCTGCCGGTGGCGATCACCATGACCTCTTCCGGGGGCAGGTAGCCCAGGTCCTTCACCGGGACCAGCGGCGGGAAGTCTTCCAGATAGCCGAGACCGCGGGCGACGCGCACCATGCGCTCCATCGAGCGCCCCAGCAGCGTGATGCGGCGACCATTGCGTGCGGCGGCGCGCCCCAGCGCCAGGATGCGGGCCAGGTTGCTGGCAAAGCAGGTCACGACAACGCGTCCGCGACAGCCGGCCAGCGTCTTCTCCAGTGCGCGTGCCACCTCGCCCTCACTGCGCGAATGACCCGCCAGCGGCGCATTGGTGGAGTCGCCGACGACCAGATCGACCGGTGCCAGTGCCTGATAGCGCTCCGGATCGGTGGGCTCGCCGATCAGCGGCTCCGGGTCCAGCTTCCAGTCGCCGGTATGCATCACGCGATATTCCGGCGTGACGATCAGCAACGAGCAGCTTTCCGGAATGGAGTGGGTCAGTGGTAACAATCGCAGCGCGAAGGGGCCGGATTCGAAGCCTTCATCCACCTCGATGATCTGCAGGCTGGAGGTTTCCAGCTCGCGCTCGGCAAACTTGGCGCGCAGCAGGCCAGCCGCCAAGGGCGTGGCGATGATCGGGCAGCGCCATTTCGGCCACAGCCAGGCGACCGCGCCGATGTGGTCTTCGTGGCCATGGGTGATCACCAGCATCTGCGGGCTGATGCCCAGGCTTGCCAGGGACTCGATATCCGGCACCTGCAGCGGACCTTCCGGCAGGTCCTGGCGAATCATCATGCCGCAATCCACGGCAATCCAGTGATCCTGATAACCATACAGCGTCAGATTCATGCCGATCTCGCCGCAGCCACCCAGCGGTAGCAGGTGCAGCGGCGGACGTTGTCTCTGACGGACTTGAACGCGGGGTTTCAACATGGATGTCATGCCATCTATAAAATGTGGCTCAACTATACGGGAATCCCGCGAAGCGCCACAAATGGCGCTGTTGTCCGGTCGCGTCGATTCGAGGGCGCCCCAGCCGTCCGCGTGACGCCTTGAGGTGGGCCGGCGTGATGGCCGCTGATCGCAATGTCGTATTGACCATATGGACAGAATCGGGGCGCAGCACTGTTTCAGGCCGCGTGATCAGCTACAATAGCCCACCTTTGCCGAGGGGCTGCTTACGGGCGGTGTCATGATTCCTCGCGCAGGCCGGCGCTTCGCCGGCTGAACATCATTCCCGCTATCACAATGGTTGAACTTACGATGTCTCACGCCTATCGCCTGGTGGTGTCCTGCCCTGATCAGGTCGGAATTGTTGCCCGAGTTTCCACTTTCATCGCCGAGCAGGGCGGGTGGATCACCGAAGCCAATCAGCATTCTGATCTTGGCGCCGGTCGTTTCTTCATGCGCTATGAGATCAACCCCGAAACCATCGGCCTGAGCGCCGCTGAGCTCGGCAAGCGCTTCGCCCCGATCGGTGAAGAGTTCGGCATGCAGTGGCGCGTGCATGACACCGCTGCCAAGAAGCGTGTCGTGCTGATGGTCTCCAAGGACTCCCATTGCCTGGTGGACCTGCTGCATCGCTGGCAGTCCGGTGATCTGGATTGCGAGATTCCCTGCGTCATTTCCAACCACGATGACATGCGCTCGCTGGTGGAATGGCACGGCATTCCGTTCCATCACGTGCCGGTCGACAAGAATGACAAGGCGCCGGCTTTTGCCGAAGTCGAGCGTCTGGTGGAAGAATCCCAAGCCGATTGCATCGTGTTGGCGCGCTACATGCAGATCATTCCGCCGAGCCTGTGTGAGCGCTATGCCGGTCGCCTGATCAACATCCACCACAGCTTCCTGCCTTCCTTCGTGGGTGCCAAGCCGTATCACCAGGCCTTCGGGCGTGGGGTCAAGCTGATCGGTGCGACCTGCCATTACGTGACCGAAGAGCTGGATGCCGGCCCGATCATCGAGCAGGACATCCATCGCGTCACTCACTGCCATACCGCCGAGGAACTGGTGCGCATCGGCCGTGATGTCGAGCAGAAAGTGCTGGCGCGCGGCCTGCGTTGGCACCTGCAGGATCGCGTGCTGATCCACGGCAACAAGACCATCGTCTTCGCCTGAGCCCCGCTTGCTCAGCGCATGAGTCTGTCATCGACCTGAGGTCGTGACGAAGAAGCCGGTACCTGTTTCAGGTGCCGGCTTTGTTGTTT
>NZ_CFDJES010000149.1:0-6557 GCF_983723665.1 Cobetia sp.
AAGACATGGCGAAGATCGCCGAGCTGGATCGCGGTGAGCGCATCGCCAACCCGGATTTCGCCCCCGACTGGGACTGATGGACTGAGCCCAACTGACTGAACCTGATCGACGGGTCCAGTGACAAGAAAGCCTCCCGGGCACCCTGCCCGGGAGGCTTTTTCCGTTTCCCCCTGCCATGATTTGATCCCGATGGATGCTCAGCGATCCAGCCAGCAGACACGGGTCACGGCCTCGGTGCCGGGGCGTGGCGCCGCGAGATCATGCTCATGCAGCAGATAGATCACCGTCCTGCCCGCCAGCCAGTCAGCGAGACCCTGCGCGACGCGTTGCGCTGTCGTGGCATCCAGCCCCGAGAAAGGCTCATCCAGCAGCACGAGGCCGGGGTTGGTCAACGCCAGGCGCGCCAGACTGATGCGCCGGGCCTGGCCACCCGACACCTGACGACCGCCCTCACCAACGCGTGTCGCCAGCCCCTGCGGCAGACTCGCGACCCAGTCGGCGAGATCCACCGCGGCCAGCACCCGCCACAGCGCGGCATCATCGGCGTCGGCGGCCCCCAGTCGCAGGTTGTCAGCCAGACTGGCATCGAACAGATCGACCTGCTGGGTGAGGCAGCCGACGCCCTCGGCAATCGCCAGAGGCGCGTAGTGATGCACCTCACGGCCATTGAGCAACACCCGCCCGCCCTGCTCTTCAGTACCCCCGCCCTGCTGTTCATTGCATCTGATCTGCAGGCCGCGGGAGGCTAGGCTGGTCTGCCCGGTCAGCAGCGCCGCTAGCGTCGACTTGCCAGCGCCGGAGGCGCCACAGATCGCGACCTGCGCACCGGCTTCGACAGTGAGCGAGACGTTTGAAAATGCCTCGAACAAGGCGCCCGGATAGCGATAGCTGACCTGCTCCAGCGAGACGCTGATCGGCCCCGCTGACAGGCGAGCATCACCGTGCACGACACCCGCGGCGTGCTCGATATCGTTGAGGCGCTCCGCGGCGCCAAGCGTCGCCCCGGCCTGGCTGAAGGCCGTCGGCAGCCCCGCCAGCCCCTCACCCAGCGCCATCGCCGCGAGCGGCAGCATCACCAGCATCGGGCCGCTGAGCTGGCCATCGCGCAGGGCGAGCATGCCCATCGCTAGCAACAGCAACCAGGCGAGTCCGATCACCAGCACGGCCAGCGCATTGCCGACGGCACTGATGACCGCCAGCCGCCATTGGTCCGCCAGCAGACGCGCCTCCACCGCCTCCAGCTGCTCACGCACATGGCCAAGCGCCGCGTAGGCCTCGAGTTCGGCATGCCCGCGCAGCGCCTCCATCAGGCTGGAGCGCAATGCCTCGAGAGTGGTCACACGCCGACGGCTGGCCACCAGCCCCCAGCGTGCCTGCCCGAGTGTCAGCCACGCCCAGCCAGTCAACAGCAAGAGCGCCAGCCACGGCGTCGCGCCCGGTAGCCACACCAGCGTGATGCCAAGCAGCGCCACAATCAGCAGCAAGGCCATCACCGGAGGCGCCGCCAGACGCAGATAGAGCGCATCGAGGGTGTCAATATCCGCGGTCAGACGATTGAGCCAGTCACTGGAGCGCCGGGCTGCCAGCCGTGCGGGGTCCATGCTGACCAGCGAGGCAAAGGCACTGCCGCGCAGGCTGGCCAGCAGTCGCAGGATGGTGTCGTGATTGTAGAGACGCTCCAGATAGCGCGAGACGGTGCGCGAGACGGCAAACAGGCGAATCGCGCTGCCCGGCGTGTAGACATCCAGCACGGCGACGGCACCGGCAGCCAGCGCAGCCCCCGTCAATGCCGATGCCGTGATGAACCACCCCGAGACCGCCAGCAGCCCGAGTGCCGACAGCGCGGTCATTGCCATCAGCACCACGCCCAGCAGCAGTCGACGGCGGTAGCGCTCATGCACTCGCCACCAGGGCGCCAGCGCGGCCAGTGCCTCGCGCGTCGAGGGAGTGGAGCCAGGACCGAGAGTACGAGCAGGTCCGATCATGATGCGCCCTCCCCAGAATCCTGTGTCTCTCCAGTAGTGCCAACGACCCCATCACGGGTCAGACACAGCTGGCGCGTCGCCATGGCCCTCAAGGCCGGATGGTGAGTGGCGATGACCAGCGTGCGGCCTTCTTCGGCCAACACCTGGAAGCCGGCGATCAGGCGCTGTTCGGTGTCGGCGTCCAGACTGGCGGTTGGCTCGTCGAGCAACACCAGCGGCGCATCGCTCAAGAAGACCCGCGCCAGCGCCAGACGCTGAGCCTGGCCGCCGGACAGCCCGCGCCCGCCTTCGCCCAACGGGCTGGCGATGCCCTGCGGCAAGGCGGCCAGCACCTCGCCAAGGCCGGCGCTCGTCAGCGCCTGAACGATCGCATCATCACTGGCGTCTGGCGCGGTGATACGCAGGTTGTCGGCCAGACTGCCCTGCATCAGCAGCGGGCGTTGATCCATCCAGGCAAGGCCAGTGGTATCTCGGCGTAGGCATTGGCCTTCATCGGGGGCCACGAATCCTGCCATCAGTTGCAAAAACGATGACTTGCCGGCCCCGGACGGGCCGCTGATCACCAGCACCTCGTGGGCCTTCAAGGTGAGATCCAACGGGCCAAGCACCCTGCCCCGCCCGGGATGCGTCAGCGTGACGGCCTCCAGCTGCAACATCACATCGCCGGGCAGCGAGACACTGGCCGACGCCATCGTGGAGGCCTGACGCGCCGGGGCGACGGACGTGTCGAACAGCTCCAGCAGCGAGTCCGCGGCGGCCAAGGCCGAGGCGCGATCATGATAGTGCTGAGACAGGGTGCGCAGCGGCTGGAAGAACTCCGGCGCCAGCAGCAGGATCAGCAGGCCGCTGAACAGGGTCAACGACTGGGCGGGCCCGAAGGGAATGTCGCCCAACAGGCCGAAGCCGATATAGATCGCGACCACCGCGATCGACACCGACGAGAAGAACTCCAGTACCGCTGATGAGAGGAAGGCGAGGCGCAGCGTGCGCAGACTGCGGCGGCGATAATCATCAGCGACCAGCGTGACCTCCTGCGTGGCCTGCTCACCCAGGCCGAACAGCCGTAGTGTTGTGATCCCCCGGACGCGATCAACAAAGTGGCGCGACAGGCGCGCAACCGCGACGAACTGCTCGCGATTGAGCGACTCGGCCCCCATGCCGACCAGCGCCATGAACAACGGAATCAGCGGCGCGGTCAGCGCGAGCAGAATCGCCGCCAGCCAGTCCTGACTGACCACGATGGCCAGAATCACCAGCGGGCTGATCAGCACCAGGCGCAGCTGGACGTAGAAACGCGCGAAGTAGCCTTCCAACGCCTCGACCTGCTCGACCCAGCGCTGGGCCACATCGGCGCCATGAAACTGCGCGGCGCGCACCGGGCCTAATGCCTGCAGGTGATCCATTACATCTCGACGCACCCGCTGGCGCAGGCGCTGACTGGCTTTTTGGGCACATAGCTCCTGCGCGGCACTCAGCAAGGCACGCACCGCCAGCAGCGCCACCAGGCCGCCGAACGGCCACCACAGGCGAGCCAACGCCGCGGGCTGCTCGATCACCTGAGTGACCAGCCAAGCCAGCAGTATCAGTTGCGCAACCGTTGCCAGCCCCGCCAAGGCGCCGCACAGCGCCGCCATACCCAACAGGCGACGCTCGCGCGTCGCCTGTTGGGTAAGCCACTTGCCGGCAGCCTTGCGTCTGGCCTTGTCGCGCTCCTTGCCAGTGACACTGTCGTCGCTGACGGTTGCACGCGCCGTGTCATTGCCAGCGGCGCTGGTCGGGGCGTTCTGCGCTGTCCCCTGCGCTGCCCCCTGCGTGAGATCAGTGATAGCCACCGTCCTGCACCTTGCCGCGGAAGACCCAGTAGCTCCAGGCGGTATAGCCCAGCACGATGGGAATCACGAACAGTGCGCCGATCAGCAGGAACAGCTGCGCGCCCGGGTCTGACGCCGCATCCCAGATGGTGATGTCCGGCGGCACCAGATACGGCCACTTGCTGAAGATCAGCCCCAGATAGGTGAACAGGAACAGTCCCAGAGTCGCGACGAACGGCTGGCCCTCCAGGCGCTTGCTGACGGCACGCCAGATGAAGGCCGCACAGCACAGCGCCAGCACCGGGAATACCCAGAACATGCCGATATGATTGAACCAGCGCTCCCGCACGTATTCATCGACGAACGGCGTGTAGAGGCTGATGACCCCGAAGCCGACCAGCACGGCAATCAGCAACTTGGGCGTGATGCGATAGGCCCATGCCTGAACCTCGCCTTCACTCTTCAGAATGGTCCAGGTGGCCCCCAGCAGAGCGTAGCCCGCCACCAGCGCGAGCCCGGTGATCACCGTGAAGGGGGTCAGCCAGTCAAAGGCGCCGCCGACATAGACATGGCCTTCGGTGGCAAAGCCCTGGATATAGGCCCCGACCACCACGCCCTGACAGAAGGTCGCCACGTAGGAACCGCCACTGAAGGCGACGTTCCACCAATGCCGATTGCGCGTGGACTTGAAGCGGAATTCAAACGCAATCCCGCGGAAGATCAAGCCGGCCAGCATCAGGAAGACCCCCAGATACAGCGCCGGCAGCAGAATGGAGTACACCGCCGGAAACGCCGCCAGCAAGCCGGCCCCGCCCAGTACCAGCCAGGTTTCATTGCCGTCCCAGACCGGCGCGACCGAATTCATCATCACGTCACGGGCGTGTTCATCCGGGGCGAAGGGATAGAGGATGCCGACCCCGAGATCGAAGCCATCCATCAGGATGTACATCATGATGCCGAAGCCGATGATCAGCGCCCAGATCATGGTCAGATTGATCAGTTCCATGTGCTCAACTCCTTACCGTACGGCTGGCATCATCATCGAGACTCTCGTGCGCGGCGGACAGCGGGCGCATCGCGGTTTCGACATCGTCATGCGGCAGCTCGGGCTGCATGCCGCCACGGATGACGCGCGTCAGGTAGTAGCTACCGGTCACGAAGACCACCAGATAGACCAGGAAGTAGCCGATCAGCGTGGCCAGCACCATCCAGCCGGTCAGTGACGGCGTGACGGCCTCCTGCTGGGTCATCATCTCGTAGACCAGCCAGGGTGAGCGTCCAGCCTCGGTGACGAACCAGCCGGCCAGCACGGCGAAAAATGGCGCGATCGACATCAGACGCAGCGTCTGCAGGAAGGGGCGCGAGCGGTAGAGCTTGCCATCGCGACGCAGGAACAGGCCGATGAACGCCACCGCGATCATCACCAGCCCCACTGCCACCATCACGCGGAACGACCAGAACACGAACCACACCGGCGGCTGCATGTCGGGCTCGACCTCCTTGAGGCCCGGCACCACGCCATCGGGATCATGGGTCAGGATCAGGCTGGCCAGCTTCGGGATCGCAATCTCGAAGTGGTTCATCTGGGCTTCCTTGTCCGGCCAGGCGAACAGCAACAAGGGCGCGCCCGACTGGGTTTCCCAGTTGCCTTCCATCGCCGCCACCTTGGTCGGCTGATGCTCCAGCGTGTTGATGCCGTGCATGTCGCCCACCACCGCCTGCGCCGGCGCCAGCACCAGCAGCAGCCACATGCACATGGACAGCGCGCGCTTGTTGGCCTCGACATCACGTCCGATCAGCAGATACCAGGCACTGACCCCGGCCACCACAAAGCCACCGGTCAGGAACGAGGCGATCGCCATGTGCGTGAAGCGATAGGGGAAGGAGGCATTGAAGATGGCCGCACTCCAGTCATTCACGAAGAAGTGGCCATCAATGAAGTCGACGCCCGCCGGTGTCTGCATCCAGCTGTTGGAGGACAGAATCCAGAAGGAGGAGATGAAGGTGCCCAATGACACCATCAGTGCCGCGAACAGGTGGACGCCTTCCGGCACCTTGCCACGCCCGAACAGCAGTACGCCGAGGAAGCCGGCCTCCAGGAAGAAGGCGGTCACCACCTCATAGCTGAGCATCGGGCCGATGAAGTTGGAGGTGGCATAACTGAAGTTGCTCCAGTTGGTGCCGAACTGGAAGGCCATCACGATGCCGGAGACCACGCCCATCGCGAAGACCACGGCGAATACCTTCACCCAGAACGCTGCAAGGCGCTCCCAGGCGGCATTGCCTGTCTTGTAGAAAAGGCCATGCAACAAGGCCACATAGGATGCCAGACCGATGGTAAACACCGGAAAGACGGCATGAAATGACACGACAAATCCGAACTGTATGCGTGACAGGATCACGGGATCCAGTTCCATGGGCGACTCCTCAGGACTCCAGGGGTTGCACTCTGTTCATCCCGTTGTGGGACGCACAGTCGCAGAGATATCACGGTCAGGCCCGTGACGACAAGGCATACCACCAAACTCCATCGATCATGGCAGTCATCTTTCTACCAGCTGACCCAAAGAGCATAGAAAACACCAGGCTATCGTGCACGATGACGCTTTGCCGCAGGCCCAGCCATCCGATCAATCGCCATGGTGGTGATCGATCAGGCCCGCCATATTGCATGACAGCATCCACGTATTTTCCCCTCGGCATGCTCAGGCTTGCCATCTATATTTCGCCGCACATCCGCCTTTATTGACGTACATCAAGA
>NZ_CFDJES010000150.1:0-6473 GCF_983723665.1 Cobetia sp.
CGATGGTTTCCGGTAGCGGGCCGATGTAATCGAGTCGCATCGTGCAGTGGCTCCAAAGAGTGAGAAGGTGAATCCGCCCTGCCCGTCGGCTGAGCTCAAGCAGCGTCGATGACGTCGTGAGGGCAAGCGCCTGAGGTGCAGGCTCCGCTCACGCCCCTGCACCGCCGGGATGTTATCCCGAAAGCGTCTCACAGACGGCCAACATTGTCGCTTTCAGGAAATAAGTGGTCGTATCACGTCAAGAATATCATTGCATGATTTCTATTTCTCAGACAGCCACGACGCCCCTGCGCGATAGCCCTTGCCAATGATTCTGCGTGACCGAATGGGCTCGCTGGCAAACGCGCTCTTGCGACACAGCCAATTCTCCAGAAGCTGTAGCCATCAAAATCAATTCCATTCATAATATATTGTAATACTTTGAGGGAGTTAGCGTCTTCTCGCGCGTTTCGACAAGCATTCACGTCTTCATCTCGTTGCCTTATCGACAACAATTTTTCGCGACAGATGAACGGTCATTCCGCCGTGACCGCGACAGGGAACGCTGGCCCTACGACCAGCTCGAACAGGAGATATTGCGTGACCCCACCTCAGCCTGATCCCGCCTCACCTGACAATGCCAGTACCAACAACACCACCTCTGACGGCAGCGCCGCGGCAGTCGTCGGCTCTCAGCGCTACCATTCGCCAGACCTGAGCCTGCGCGTCGAGACCTCCGGCCCGCTCAAGGGCATGCACAAGGGCATGACCCTGACCTCCGCCGGCCTGCTGCTGCTTTTCGTTCTCGCCACCGGCCTGGCACCCGAGCTGTCCTCCAGCCTGTTCGGCGCCGCGCGCGCCTGGATCGAATCCACCTTCGGCACCTATTACCTAGTGACCATCGTCTGTCTGATCGGCCTTTGCATTGCCCTCGTCTTCTCCCCCTGGGGCAAGCTGCGCCTGGGCGCGCCGGATAGCCGCCCTGAATTCTCGCGCTTCACCTGGGTCTCGATGCTGCTCTCGGCAGGCGTCGGGATCGGCATCCTGTTCTTCGGCGTCGCCGAACCAATGTTCTACTTCGACAACTCCGGCGGCTTCGGCTACCCCAACAATCCGCACGCTGACCTCGCCGGCCATATGGCGATGGATCACGCCCGCGCCGTCGACGCTCTCAAGCAAGCCTTCTTCCACTGGGGCCTGCACGGCTGGGCGGTCTATGTCATCGTCGGCATGACGCTGGCCTACTTCGCCTATCGCCGCAATCTACCGCTGGCACTGCGCTCCGCGCTCTATCCTCTGATCGGTGACCGCATCTACGGCCCCATCGGCCATGCCGTCGACATCATGGGCGTGCTGGGCTGCGTGTTCGGTATCGCCACCTCACTGGGGCTGGGCGTCAGTCAGATCGCCGTCGGCCTCAACCGCCTGACCGGTATCGACTCGGGTATCGGCACCCAGGTCGTGTTGATCGCGATCATCAGCGTCATCTCCATCGCCTCGGCGGTTTCCGGTGTCAAGCGCGGCATCCGCATCATTTCCGAGCTAAATGTCGGCGTGTCCGTCATCGTGGTCGGCAGCTTCCTGATCGGTGGCCCGACCCTGTGGCTGATCAGCATGTTCGGCGAGACGGTCGTGTCCTACGTGCGTGACGTCATCCCCATGGGCCTGTGGGTCGCGAGCACACCGGTCGAGCGCGACTGGCAGGATGCCTGGACCATCTTCTACTGGGCATGGTGGCTGGCATGGGCACCGTTCATCGGTCTGTTCATCGCGCGTATCTCCAAGGGCCGCACCCTGCGTGAATTCATCCTTGGCGTGCTGATTGCCCCGCCGCTGATCATCTTCATCTGGCAGAGCCTGTTCGGCGGCACCGCCCTGCATCAGGAACTGAACGCGGCCATGGGCCCTGGAACCGGCCAGCTGATGGGCATGATTCGCGACTGGAATCTGCCAGAGGCACTGTTCGCTACCGCAGATGCGCTGGTGAGCAATGACATTCTCAGCACCGTGCTGACGTCGCTGCTGATCTTCCTGCTGATCAGCTGGTTCGTGACCAGCTCCGACTCCAGCACCCTGGTCATCACCACCATCCTGTCGATGGGCGATGAAGACCCGCTGCCGCGTCACCGCATCTTCTGGGGTGTCTGCATCGGCTCCGTCGCGGCGGTGCTGCTGATGGCAGGCGGGCTCAAGGCGCTGCAGACGGTCCTGATGGCTGCCGCCCTGCCGGTCAGTTTCGTGATCCTCGCCATGACGCTTGGCCTGCTGGTCGCGCTGGTGGATGAATCGCGCAGCGTGATCAAATCGCGTCGTCAGCCGAAGACCGGCCCGCAAGCCACGCCGCGAACGGCCAGCCAGACCAACGCGGGCTAAGGACTGCAGAAGAGTCACACTCTTTGGTAGTGATTTGTCATCATCAAGTCACCAATGCCCGCTCAGGCCAACACCTGAGCGGGCATTGTCATTTCTGGCGTCTTTTGCATGCTCTTGACGTCGCGTTGCGGCAAATAGGCGTCGCTTTTCTCCAACGTCCACACACCGCACCTGACTAGTCTGGAAGGCGCAACCCTCGGCCTGACAGCCGGTTGCGTAGCTGACAGGACATTGACCGAAAAAGTGCCCAGCCAGGCAAGCATCACGCACTCTGCGTTCTCGAAATTGGCCACCCCCGGCATTGGCCTGATCGTGAACACCATCCCCCAACTTCAGCCACCGGCCTTACCCGTATCGATTCCGCTCTCAAGGCCTCAAGGCATTCGGGCCGCAGCAGGAGCGACAGCTCGAACGACAGCTCGAACGACAGCTCGAACGACAGCTCACACAACAACTACAACAATTCAGGAGTCTTCTCATGGCAGCGACAGACCATGATCCGCTCGGTGATTCCGCACCACACCCTTCGCAGAACAATGCCCTCACGGCACATATCCAGGTGGAAACCAGCGGCCCGCTCAGGGGCATGCACAAGGGCATGACCCTGACATCGGCCGGCCTGTTGCTGGCGTTCGTCGTCGGCGCCGGCCTCTCTCCCGATGGGGCGGCCGCCATCTTCGGTGCCGCGCGCAGCTGGATCGAACATACCTTCGGCACCTACTACCTGGTGCTGGTGGTCGCGATGATCGCCCTGTCGCTGGTACTGGTGTGCTCGCCGTGGGGCAGCCTGCGCCTTGGCCCCAAGGACAGTGCCCCGGAATTCTCGCGCTTCACCTGGATCTCGATGTTGCTCTCGGCTGGCGTCGGGATCGGCGTGCTGTTCTTCGGTGTCGCGGAGCCGATGTTCTATTTCGACAACTCCGGTGGCTTCGGCTACCCCAACAACCCGCATGCAGATCTGGCCGGCGCGACCGCCATGGACCACGCCCGCGCCATCGAGGCGCTCAAGGTGGCCTTCTTCCACTGGGGGCTGCATGGTTGGGCGATCTACGGCATGGTCGGCATGACGCTGGCCTACTTCGCCTATCGCCAGAAACTGCCGCTGGCGCTACGTTCAGCGCTCTATCCGCTGATCGGTGATCGCATCTACGGCCCGATCGGCCATGCCGTCGATATCATGGGCGTGCTGGGCTGCGTGTTCGGTATCGCCACCTCGCTGGGCCTGGGCGTCAGCCAGATCGCGGTGGGCCTCAATCGCCTCACTGACCTGGATGCCGGCATCGGCACGCAGCTGGCGTTGATCGTCGCCATCAGCGCGATCTCCATCGCCTCGGCAGTGTCCGGGGTCAAGCGCGGCATCCGCTATATCTCGGAACTCAATATCGGCGTGTCGATCATCGTGGTCGGCAGCTTCCTGATCGGTGGCCCGACACTTTGGCTGATCTCGCTGTTCGGCGAGACGTTGCTGGCCTATCTGCGCGATGTGGTGCCGATGGGGCTGTGGGTCGCCGAGACCCCGGGCGAGAGCAGCTGGCAGGAAGGCTGGACCATCTTCTACTGGGCCTGGTGGCTGGCGTGGGCGCCATTCATCGGACTGTTCATCGCCCGCATCTCCAAGGGCCGTACCCTGCGGGAATTCATCCTGGGCGTGCTCATCGCCCCGCCGCTGATCATCTTCATCTGGCAGGCGCTGTTCGGCGGTACCGGCCTGTATCAGGAGCTGGCGGCCAGCATGGGCGCCGACAGCGGCGAGCTGATGACGCTGGTGCGCAACTGGAACCTGCCCGAAGCACTGTTCGCCACCGCCGATGCCCTGGCGGGCAACAGCGTGCTGAGCGTCATCCTGTCGTCTCTGCTGATCTTCCTGTTGATCAGCTGGTTCGTGACCAGCTCGGATTCCAGCACTCTGGTGGTCACGACCATCCTGTCGCTGGGCGATGAAGAACCGCTGGCGCACCATCGTATCTTCTGGGGCATCTGCATCGGGCTGGTGGCCGGTACGCTGCTGATGGCAGCCGGACTCAAGGCGCTGCAGACCATCCTGATGGCTGCCGCCCTGCCGATGAGCTTCGTGATCGTGGCAATGACGCTGGGCCTTGTGGTGGCGCTCTATCAGGAATCCGGCAACGCACTGAAAAGGTTCAGGAAACCTGCCCGGAATCACACAGGCCCCTGAGCCCACTCAAAGCCCCTCACTCGACCCGAGCCCGTCGTGCCAGCAGGCAACGGCGGGTCTTGAGGCATGTCTTTCGCGTCAGGCGTTGCACGAAATACATAATGTCGTGTTATGGCAAATGCTGGTCGCCAATAACCAAAAATTCACCAGAGGGCAGGATAGGCTTATGAGGTCCTTGCCACCCACAGGAGTCAGCCATCGTTATCTGCCCTCGCTTGACGACTTATTGCTGCCGCCAGCTTGCCAGCTCGACAACAACAACTTCAGGAATCGCGCTCTCATGACGACCGACACTTCCTCCTCCCGCCAACCCGAGGCCACCACGGATTCCGTCTGCGGCCTGGGGGACACAGACTCCGCTAAAGGCAAGTACCTGACCTCGATCGCCACCGTCGCGGTCATCACGCTGCTGATCGGCGCCGCCGCCCTCTTCCCGACGGGATTCCTCGCGGCCCTCGACGCCGTCAAGACCTCGGTGATCGGCAATCTCGGCTTCATCTTCACCTGGCCGGCCTTCGCCATCTCGCTGGTAATGGTCGCGGTCTGCTTCACGCCGCTGGGCAAGCTGCGCTTCGGTGAAGGCGAACCGGAATTCCACACCCTGAGCTGGATGGGCATGCTGTTCGCCACCGGCATGGGCATCGGCCTGCTCACCTGGGGCGTGCTGGAGCCCAAGTACCATACCGATGCCGGTCAGAACACCGACATGGCGCTGCTCAACGCCTTCAACCACTGGGGCCTGCTTGCCTGGGCAGGCTATCTCGCCATCGGTGCATTGTTCGCGCATGCCATGTACAACATGAAGATGGCAAAGCCCGCCGAAGAACTGCTGGGCAATGGCCAGTGGAGCAAGCTCAACCTTGTCAGCCTCGTCGTTTCCACCGTCATCGGCCTGTCGCTGTCCTTCACCTACGCGACCACCCCGATCCAGCAGGGGCTGGTCAAGCTGGTCGGCATCGAGTTCAGCCCGACCCTGATCATCTGTGTGCTGGCCATGTGCGCCATCGTCTCCTCCGCCTCTGGCCTCAAGCGCGGCATCAAGTGGCTGAGCAACTACAACACCCTGTTCGCCATCATTCTGATGATCGGCGTACTGGTGCTGACCGTCCCCGGCGACATCCTCTCCACCTTCGTGCGTCTGGTGCCGGAATACCTGCTCAAGTACCCCGCAATGGCCACCGATATCGGCCTGGGCGATCCGGAGCGCAAGACATGGCTGGCCGACTGGCTGTATGCCTTCGAGGCGGCCTGGTACGGCTGGTTCATCTTCACCGGCGTCTTCATCGCCCGCATTTCCAAGGGCCGCACCCTGCGTGGCATGGTACTGGGCGTGATGCTGGTGCCGACCCTGTTCTCATGCCTGTGGTTCGTGGTGTTCGGTCTCGGCAGTCTGAGCCTGGGCGTCGATGACGTGTTCAAGCTGATCGATACCATCGATACCACCGGCATCCTCTCGGTGATACTGACGCTCAACATCCTGCTGTTCTTCATCACCAGCGCCGACTCCGCGGGCCTGGTGTGCGAGATGCTGACCGTCAAACACTCACGCGCCTTCTGGATCATCGCCATGGCCGCCCTGGCCGTCGTGGTCAGCTGGCTGGGCGGCGATGTCTACAAGACCCTCCTGAGCCTGATCTCGGTCGCCGCCATCCCCGTCGCCTTCGGCATCTTCGCCCTGGTGATCGCCTTCGTGATCCGCGTACGCCGTGATCGCGCCTCCCAGGCAATCCCGGCATCGGCGACACTCGCTCAGCGCTGAACCGCCATGGCGTGAGGTGATCCGCAGCGCACACTAGTGCGATGCAGTCTGCCCAACACAACGGCCCTGCCCTCGAATGAGGTGCAGGGCCGTGTCACGTCTGATGAACACCTTTTTTCGCTACCCGCCACGAACGACACGTCTTGCGCCTTCGCCGCATTGACAGTCCATCAGCACACACTGATA
>NZ_CFDJES010000151.1:0-6459 GCF_983723665.1 Cobetia sp.
TGCCCGGATTGATCGCCAGCCAGCGGCCCGGATAGGCCTCGCCCCGCCCGACCTCGGCACCCTTCAGGCTGATCACATACTGATTGGGCCCAAGCTCGAGGTTGTCGCGGATATGTATCACCGGCGGCAGGAACCCGATCTCCTGGGCGTACTTGCGACGCACTCCCTTGATGCGCGCCAGCAACTCACCGCCCTGGCGCATGTCGACCATAGCAATCAGGCGATGACCGACCTCCATCGCCAGCGGCTCCACCAGTCGCACATCATCCCAGCTGGCCTCGCTGACCTCCTGTACGGCCGCCGCAGGCGCGGGCGCCGCCTCTTCCTTCGCCTCGCTGCTGACCTCCTTCTCGCGCTGGGAGGCCCACCACCCCAGCCCCGCCAGCAGCAAGGTGAAGAGAATGAAGACCATGTTGGGCATGCCCGGTACCAGACCCAGCAGACCCATCACGCCAGCCGCCAACCACAGTACCTGCGAGCTCTTGAAAAGCTGGCCAATCATCTGCTGACCGACGTCTTCATTGGTATTGACCCGCGACACCATCACGCCTGCGGCGGTCGAGATGACCAGCGACGGAATCTGGGCCACCAGGCCATCGCCGATGGTCAGCAGCGTATAGGTGCGCGCCGCATCGGACATGCTCAGGTCGTGCTGCCCGACCCCGATGATCAGCCCGCCGATGATATTGACCACCATGATCACCAGCCCCGCCACCGCATCGCCACGCACGAACTTGCTGGCACCGTCCATCGAGCCGAAGAAATCGGATTCCTGCGACACTTCCCGGCGGCGCTCGCGCGCCTGGTCTTCGCCGATCAGGCCGGCGTTGAGATCGGCATCGATCGCCATCTGCTTGCCGGGCATGGCATCCAGCGTGAAGCGTGCGCCGACCTCGGCAATACGCCCGGCACCCTTGGTGATGACCATGAAGTTGATGATGACCAGAATCGAGAACACCACCAGACCGACGGCGAAGTTGCCGCCGACCAGAAACTGACCGAAGGCCTCGATGACCTTGCCCGCCGAGTCACCGCCGTTGTGACCTTCCAGCAGCACCACCCGCGTCGAGGCGACATTGAGCGACAGGCGCAGCAAGGTCGAGAACAGCAGCACCGCGGGGAAGGCCGAGAAATCCAGCGGCTTCTGCGCAAACATGCTGACCATCAGGATCATGATCGACAGCGCGATATTGAAGGTGAACAGCAGATCGAGAATGAAGGGCGCCAGCGGCAACACCATCATCGACAGGATCATCATGATCAGCAGCGGCCCGGCCAGCACCTTCAGCTGGCTGGAGGTGTTGAGCCCCACGCGGTCAAACAGTGTCAGCAAGGTATTCATGCAAGCGGCTCATCGATCGTGGAGGGCGTTGCGCGTGCTGCGCAGCGGCCCGGGCTTGGGGAGCAGAAATGGCGGTCGGTCATGGGGTTCGGTTGGCAGCATCAGCCAGCAGGACGGTTATCAAGTTCGGGCCTCAACTTCGATCATCCAAGTCGGTCATCAACTGCGGCCATCAACTTCCGACACGAGGATCCGTCGTCGCGCCACCGTCAGGCCCGGGCTTGGCGCTGGGTTGGAAGACCGCCCCGGCATCGGCGTCATCAGAATCATGATCAGAAGACATCGCGCCTGCGGCTGAAGCCTCAGCTTCGGCTGCCGGCTCCCCGTCATCACGCTCGGCGCCTGGCGGACCAGCCTCCTCAGCCGTCCCTTGCGCCTCCTCCGGCACCTGATACTCATCGGGAACGGACAGACCTGCCGGCAGACTCGGGCGCAGCCCACCCTGCTGGCGCGCCCGCTTGAGCCGCATCGCCCAGGCCAGCACCTCGGCGATCACCTGATAGAGCGCAATGGGAATTTCCTGCTCGAGATCGACATGGGTGTGCAGGGCACGCGCCAGGGGCGGCGCACTCAGCATCGGCACCCCGTTCGCCTCGCCCACTTCGCGAATGCGCAGCGCCACCTCATCACGCCCCTTGGCCACCACCCGCGGTGCGCGCATGTCGCCCTCGTGATAGACCAGCGCCACCGAGTAGTGCGTCGGATTGTTGACGATGACATCGGCAGTGGGTACGGCGCTCATCATGCGCGCACGCGCCATGGCCTGTTGCTGCTGACGGATGCGCGCCTTGATCTGCGGGTCGCCATCCGTCTCCTTGTGCTCGCGCTTGATCTCCTCGAGACTCATGCGCAGCTTCTTGGCGTGACTCCACAGCTGATACGGCACATCCATCAGCGTCGGCACGATCAGCATCAATATCGCCAGCGCCGTACAGCGCGCCACGATCGCCAGCGCATCCGCCATGGCGTTGCCCAGCGGCATCATCATCAGTGCCATCAATTCCTGGCGCTGGGCATGCAGATACATCACCACCACGCCACCGACCAGTATCGACTTGGCGATGGTCTTGAGCAGCTCGGCCAGCGCCTGGGAGGACACCATCCTGCCCAGCCCCTTGACGGGATTGAGCTTGCCCAGCGACGGCGACAGCGACTTGGTGGAGAACATCCAGCCGCCCAGCAGCACCGGGCCGACCAGCGCCAGCACCATTAGCAGGGCGAACAACGGCAACAGTGCCAGCAAGGCCTCCTGGCCCAGCATCAAGGCATTGGCCAGCATCACGCGACTGTCGAGTGCCTGAGCGCGATCAAAGCCGAACGAGGCGCCCAGTACTCGCTCCAGGGTGTCGCCAAGCGGCCCGGCCAACAGCCACAGGCCTGCCGCACCTCCGCCCAGCAACAGAAAGGTCGCCAGCTCCCGCGAGCGGGGCACCTGCCCTTCCTCGCGGGCCTTCTGTATTCGGTGGGGCGTGGCCTCTTCTGTCTTGTCGTCGCTGCTCTGCTCGTCAGCCACCGGCTACTCCGCTTGCCTGGGATCGCATCTACCTGAACTGCCGAGGAGCATGACGCTCGCTCACACTGGCGCGTACGGCGAACGCATCATGCCGAGAATGGGCCTCATTGTGCCAAGCACGGCGGGGATCAAAGCGTGGAATAGCGCCCAAAAACGCCCTTGCCCGCCTCACGGGACGTGGGCGGGCAAGGGGATGAAGAACAAGGACCAGCAGGTGCCACTACCGGGAAGTCGGCTAGAAACCGAGGCTATCCAGCAAGTCATCGACCTCATCCTGACTGGCGACTACCCCCGGTGCATCGGCTCGCACCTGGGGGCCATTGAGCAAGGCACCAGACTGGGCATCCCCGGCACTGGATGCTGCCTGCTCATCCAGCGCCGAGGCTGAAAGCTCTGCTGCCGAAAGCCCCGCAGCGGTCGCCGTGGTGGCGGCCTGCCCAGAAAACGCCATCGCCGAACGTGCATGACCCTCCGGGACATTGTCGAGCAGCAACTGCAACAGCTGCATCTCGATCTGCTGGATGACATCCATCATGCGCTTGATCACCTGACCGGTAAGGTCCTGGAAATCCTGCGCCATCATGATCTCGAGCAATTCGCTGTTGGTGGCGCTGGTCTGATCAGGCACCACGGCCAGATAGGCACGCGTGTCGATCACCAATTCACGCGCCTGATCCAGGGCCACCGGCTCGGCAAACCAGGCGTCCCAGCGCCCGCTGAGCGACTTCGCCTCACTGGCCAGGGCATCCTGCAGCGGCTGGGCCCGCTCACAGGCATTGAGGGCACGATCTGCCGCCTGCTCCGTCTTGCTGGCCACATAATTGAGGCGATCACGAGCATCGGGGATCGCCTCGGCAGCACGTTCGATCTCCCGATCCAGCCCCAGCTCACGCATGTTGTCGCGCAGCATGCGCGTCAGCTGGCCGATACGCCGAATCAGGTCTTCGCTGCTATCCCCCGTTCTGGCGAGGTTGGCTGCCCCATCGCGCGCCATCACACCAGGATCAGCGCCCGAGGATGACTGGGGTTCAGATGATGATTCCAGATGACTCATGACACCCTCCTTGATGTGACCAACGACGCTGACCGCGCCAGCCTTGCCTGACCAGCGCGGCCCGATGGCTCAGAGGCCGTGTTTCTCGAAGACCTTGCCCAGCTTCTCTTCCAGCACCGCCGCCGTGAAGGGCTTGACCACATAGCCACTGGCACCGGCCTGGGCGGCGGCGATGATGTTTTCCTTCTTGGCCTCAGCGGTGACCATCAGCACCGGCAACGTGGCCGTGGCGGGATTGGCACGCACGCGCCTGAGCATCTCGAGCCCATCGAGGTTGGGCATGTTCCAGTCGGAGATCACCAGCTCGAAGCTGCCTTGATTCAGGAACTCCAGGGCCTGTTGCCCATCTTCGGCTTCCTCCACATTGGTGAAGCCGAGCTCCTTGAGCAGGTTGCGCACGATCCGACGCATGGTGGGAAAGTCGTCGACGACGAGGATTCGCAGGTTCTTGTCGGCCATCAGCGGTCGGGCTCTCTTCCAGAATCACATGAGGGAACGGCTGAAAATTACAGCCTTGTGAGGGGGTTATCGGCCACGAGCCGGCAGACTTTACCCTCTGCGCCCATCTTCTCCTTGCCGGCAACTCACACCCACTTAACCTCCACGCCCAGGCAGATCGAAGCGGTCTAGACGCGTTGCGAACGCCCGGCCAGCTGCACCTGGTGGAGCAGATGCCCACTGATGCGACTCAACGGCAATACGCTTTGCGCGGCCCCGAGCTCGACGGCTTCCCGCGGCATGCCATAGACCACGCAGCTTTGCTCATCCTGGGCGATGGTGTGGGCGCCGGCTTCGCGCATCTGCAACAACCCCCGTGCGCCGTCGCGCCCCATGCCGGTGAGGATCACGCCCACGGCGTTGCGACCGGCCACCCGCGCCACGGAATCGAACAGCACATCCACCGATGGGCGGTGACGATTGACCGGCGGACGCTGATCGAGGGTGACCACATAGTTGGCCCCGCTGCGTGACAGCGTCAGGTGGGCGTCGCCAGGCGCGATATAGGCATGCCCCGGCAGGATGCGCTCACCGTGCGCAGCTTCCTTGACGGCGATACGACACAACCCATTGAGTCGCTCGGCGAACGAGCGCGTGAAGCCCGGCGGCATGTGCTGAGTCACCAGAATGGCCGGCGCATCCGCCGGCAACGACTGCAACACCGCGCGTATTGCCTCGGTCCCGCCGGTCGAGGCCCCCACCGCGATCAGCTTCTCGCTCGACAGCAATGGCCGGCGGCTGGCAGCAGCGGTCGCAGACGGACTGACCGTGTCCTGACTGACCGCACCCTGACTGACCGAAGCGGCGACTGACCTGTCTGCCAGACTGGACTGATATGGATTGGACTGAGGCAGGCTGGACTGAGCCGGATTGGATAGGGTCGAATTGAACAGAGCCGAGCCGGCCTGTGCACCGCCAGCAGATGGCAACGTCACGGCGCGACCCGCAGGCCGCACACGCGCCCGCGCGGCGGCGCGAATCTTGTCGGCAATCGTCTCGGCATACTCGAGCATGCCGCCACGTATTCCCAGGCGCGGTTTGGAGACGAAATCCACCGCACCCAACTCCAGCGCGCGCAGCGTGATTTCCCCGCCGCGCTCGGTCAGCGAAGACACCATCACCACCGGCATCGGCCGCAGGCGCATCAGGCGCTCGAGGAAGTCCAGCCCATCCATGCGCGGCATTTCCACATCCAGCGTCAGCACATCCGGCTCGTGACGCTTGATCAGGTCTCGCGCGACCAGCGGGTCCGGCGCGGTGGCCACGACCTGCATGTCAGGCTGGGCATTGATGATCTCGGCCATCAACTCACGGATCAGCGCGGAGTCATCGACACACAGCACACGAATGATGCGCCCCGTCCCGGCCTGGGGCGTGCCTGCGCCAGCAGCTGCACTTGAGTTCGAATCTGACCTTGAACCAGCATTTGACCTTGAGACCGAGCATGACGATGAAGCGGGGGTAGGCATCCAGACACTCCTGGAGAGTGGGTAAGGGAAAGGGAATCATCACCAGCCATCACGACGCATCACGCGCCCTCCGTCCGGCGGCGAGACAGGGTATAGACCGTCTGGCCGCGCAGCGTGAAGGCATCATTGAGCCATGAGAAATTCTCGGAATGACCGGCAAACAACAGTCCATCGGGCTTGAGCATCAGCGCGAAGCGGTCCAGCAGACGTGACTGGGTCTGCTTGTCGAAGTAGATCATCACGTTGCGACAGAAGATCACGTCAAAGCCGCTACCGAGGTCCCAGTGGCTATCCAGCAGATTCAGGTGGCGATAGCGCACCAGCTGCTTGATCTCCGGGCGCACCCTCACCTGCCCCTGGCGACTGCCGCTGCCACGCAGCATGAAGCGCTTGCAGCGTTGCTCACCCAGTTTGGCGATGCGCTCGAAGGGGTAGATGCCGAGTTCGGCTTCCCGCAGCGCATCCGTGTCGATATCGGTGGCGATCAGCTCGACCTGGTTCGCCGCGGCTCCCAACACCTCGCGCAGTACCATCGCGATGGAATAGGGCTCCTCCCCGGTCGAGGCGGCCGCACACCAGATAC